>CAZNOE010000429.1:0-5548 GCA_964574525.1 uncultured Bifidobacteriaceae bacterium | reverse complement strand
AGAAGGCCAAGGGCCAAACCCCGCCATGCGCTATTTCTGCAACCAATACGAGACGAGATTATCCTCACGCGAGATCTTAAGCGTACTGGTAGTGAGGCTTTCATGCTCAATGGGTGGTTTTCTGCCGCAAAACGCCAGTCTTGCCGGTGTCCAGCAGGAGGGGCGGACTCAAGTGGAGGTCCAGTTGATGCCGATCTTTGAAGTACTTCTCGATCTCCCTCAGATAATTCTGATGAGCAGCGGAGCGAAATTCCTCCGGTGAAACATTGCCGTGCGAGAGGTACGTGGTCACGGAAAACAACTTTTCTTCGGGATACGTCTGGCCGTAGGCCTGAATGAGCAGGGCCGTGACGGAAATTTTGTTTCCGTGCGGGTCTTCGAAGACCTGTTTTGATTCCAGTCGTTTGGCGAAGGCTTCGAGCGATTCCGCATCGTTCACGTAAAGTAGATCCAGAGCAGCCTTGCGTAGCGCTACCAGCGAGGCCGCGTTTTCAAAACGCGCTATGACACCATCCCGAGCCTTCTTGTCTCCGAGCCGTGCCCGGACCTTGTCCGGTGTGTAAGGAGAATTGAGCACTGCCTGCTTCCTGTCTGGCGGCAGATCGACTGCTCCCAGGAGAACGGCGTCCTCTTCGGACATGACGTTGGTAATCGCTTTCAAAATCTCCGCGCTGTTCTTCGGTACGTTCACGAAATTCTCTGAACGCAGGAGTTGAAGCTTGGCCCGCTGGCTGACTTCCGGATCAGGGCTATGCAAATCCAGTATGGTTTGACGCAACTCCGCTTCGGCGGCACCCAGCACAGCGTTCACAGGGGCAACGATACATAAGACCGTCAGCCAAAGGATCAATAGTGAAATCTGTTTCATTTAGATATCTCCTTCAGCGCGCGGGAACGTTCCACTGGTTGTCTTTCGGGCTGCCGGGCTTGGGATTTGGAGTGCCTGTGATAACTTGCACCAGTTCCTTGAAGCGGAATGGTTTCGTCGCGTCCACTGCCCGCACGGTGTAGTGCATGACATTTCCGGCAACGTTTACGTCCGACAATCCCTGGCCGTGCATATGTTCATGCGACGCAAGCAGCCCGACAGCGGCCGCGGTGGAAGCCACCAACAAGGCTGGCCGGTCGGCGCCGATATTCGAACTTAAGCCAACCACAAGGTGGTTGTCGCTCTTGACCGCGTGCGAAGTCGTATCGTCGGCTCCCTTTGGGTGTGCGGCGGCAAAACCCTGGTTTCCAGCCGTTCCGGGATCGATGTCAATCGTGAGAACCTCGCCCGCAACGGCTGTGATCCGGAACGTCTCCGCACCGGCGCCAGTGGGTGAGCCGAGGGAGAACGTCTCCGTTGTGTCGAGTCCACCCGCGCCGCCGGTGAGGGTGACGTTGGTTGCACCCGCCGCAACCGCAGAGGCGATACGCCAAACATCCGGGAACCCTTCCTTCAGCAACACAGAATCGGTGTAATGCACTCCGTCGGCTGCGAGATCATCATAGATTTGCTTGGTTTCCGGATTAGTGCCGTCGTTGTAGAAATCCACTTTCCCGTTGCCATTTTTGTCGAAAGCGACGCCCTTCTTGCTTTTGGCAGCGACCGTGAACTTCACGACTGGATACTTCAAATACTCCTTGGCCTTGGACTCCACGTCGGCAATCGTCACATCCGGCGCAATGGTTCCGGCTTCGTCGCCAGTCTTAAAGACGCGGATGAGGTTTCCGCTCACCGAGATTTCTTTGTAGCTGTTGGCGTTCATGTCTGCGCATTTCGCGCCGTCCTTCTTGCCACCACGAGCCTCAATCTTGGTTTCGCCCTTGTCCGCTTTGCCTGACACTTTGAGTTTGAAACTCGCCCCCGTGGCTTTCTCGGGATCCACCTTAACCTTCGCCTCGTCGGCTGAAACCATGAATACTTTGTCGTACATCGTCGTGCCCGCGATGGTCACCTGGATGTAGGTATCGCCGCCGTTCTTTACCGACACGTGGTCGTCGCTGAAATCCGCCGCCGTGTCCAAGTCGTCATATCCGTACGCGGTGTTCGCTGCATCTTCGCCGGCTGCCTTTGCGAACGTCACGACTGCCGTGCCGACTTTCACGGTGCCTTTCATCTGAGCATTGGTGCAGGTCGTGCATTTCACGGTGACCTCAACCTCAAAATCACCGGCCGTGGCAAATTTATGCGTTGGATTCTGGGTGGTGTCCTTCGCAGTGGCGTCCTTGAAATCCCACTCATAGGACAAGCCGGCACAATTGGTGGACTCCGCTGTGACAGTGAAATTCACGTCCACGTTCGTGCAGGTGACCCATGCGTTCGTGCCCTCGACTTTCGCCTCCACCTTGAGGATCTTCGCTTCCTTCGGCTTGAACGTGGGGCAATCGCATTGGGTGGCAGGGGGAATCTTCTCGTACTTGATACAATCGGTGTCCTTCGGTGCCTCTCCGCACACCGGCGTGCAGGGCGGTGCGGGTGGCGCGGCCCCGCCCCAACCCGACTTCGTAATGCCAAAACCCGGATTGGAACAGATTTGCGCGCCGTTGGAACTCACTGTGCCCTGGCCCAGCGAAACAAAGGCGTTGATGTCGTGATCGAACCCGAACATCTCCACAACCTGGCCGGGTGGAAATCCCTTGTTGGGCACGCAGACCCGTGCCGGCGGATTGAAGCGCAGATTGATCGGCTGCACCGTCCACGCCAGCGTGAATTGCGATCCGATCGGTGGCGCCATCGGCACGCGCTCCAGATTCACCTGCGTCCACATCACGGTATTGGTGATGGGCTGGTTGTTGGGGTCGCGCAACGAATGCGCAAGTATGGTCAGCGAACTTCCCGGCACCCCCGCCAGTTGCAGGGTCACATCCTGGGCGCCGCCCGCGATCGCTGAGTTGGCCGCATCCAGCGGCAGCATGTAGATGGGCCGGTCCACGCTGTTGTCCCGGCCGGCCACCGTTACGAGATCGAACTGCAGCGAATGCCACGTGCCAGGATAACCGCGATTGCGCGCATCCACGTTCAATCGCACGGCGCCGACCGGCGCATTGGAGAGGATGAACTGGCCTTGCGGGTCGGTGGCTGTGACCGCCAGCGTGTTCTCGATGCGGCACAGAATGTTGGACATCGGTCGGTTGGCGTTATCCAGCACGACGCCGATGATCCGCGTCTGGTTCACCGCGCCAGCCGCCTGCCCCGAAGCCGTGAACACCGCGGCCGAGTTGGTCAATCCCGCAACGGTGGCAATCACGACGTTGTTGTTGATCCCCGCGTCGGGGCCCAAGGTGTAGATGACAAACGCCCGCCCGTCGCTGTCGGTGTTGGTGACGGAAGTCGCCCCGCCCGCAATGTTCCCGCCGCCCTGCGAAACCGAAAACGTGATGGGCGCTCCGGCAACCGGATTGCCACCGGCGTCGGTGACGAATGCCGTCCAAGGCAGCGGCAGGGGCCGGCTGACCTCGCCCACCTGGGTTTCGGGAATCAGCGCGGCTACGCGGGCGGGAGGAGCGCCCGTGCCGTTGGCGGTCAGCAGCAACGGGACGGCGACGCCAGGCGAGTTGACCAAGACTTCATTGTTACCCACGCCGCTCCGCGTGCCTAATTGAAACTGCACTCCGGCCTGTCCTTTCTCTCCCGTGAGCACGGTCAGGCTGCGACCGGAATCCGGTGCGACGATGAGCGTGCCGTCATTGCGGTTGACTGTAAACGTCACCGGTTGGTTGGTTTGCACCACGCCATTGCCATCCACCAGTTCGACGACCAATGCAACTGGGAGCACCGTGCCAATCATTGCGGTCTGCCGATCTCCCGCCAAGGCAATCAAGCGCTTTTGGCTCGCGGGATCCTGAAGCGTAATCTCGATCTGTCTCTGGCTTTCATTGCCGGCACGATCACGGCCAACGGCAGTGATGACGTTTCGGCCCGGGGCCAACAACAAGTCGTTAATCGCATAGCTGCGGTTCACGATCGTGGCGGGCAATCCATTCACCATCACGCTCGCCTGCTCCGGATTGACCGTGCCCGGCACAATGTCGTTGATCTGGCCCGTCACCGTGATCTGGCGCGCGCCCGAGACGGCGCCGGCGCTCGGTGTGTCGATGCTGAGGATTGGCGCCGTCGTGTCGCGGTTCACGATCACGTTCACCAGACCCACGCCGCCATACGTGTTGGTCGCCAGGACCGAGATCGTATTGCGCCCTTCCTCCAACGTCTGAATCGCCGTGAAATTAGTGCCCGTCAGTGTAGCCAGCGTGCCGCCCACCCGCACGCCCTCCACCGCCGGCCCCACCGTGCCGCTGACCAGCACACTCGTGCCGTTGGTCAATATCCCGCCCGCCGGCGTATTCACCGTCACCGCCAGCGCCATGGACTGCACGGACGCGAACCACTGCAAATTCGTCGGGTTGAATTCCACCAACCGGTTCTGCCGCATCGTGAACGTGTCGGAGCTGATCGCGCTGGCGCCAAAACCCACATCGCCAAAACTCGCGCTCCCCTCCACGATGACCGTGTCCGCCGACCGGCTGAAAACCTGCGCCGTGATCCCTTGGGCCGCCGCAACCTTGTTGGTGAGGCTGACCCGCATCACATACTCGAACTGGGCACGCCCCACGCGCGTGCTGCTCACCACCTGGTAATTGCCAAACCCGAATCCCTGCCCGTACAAAGCCAAAGCAGAAAGCAGAAAGCTGAAAACAGAAACCAGACGAGGAAAAGCAGAAAGCTGAAATCCGAGTTCCCATTTCTGCTTTCTGCTTTCTGCTTTCTGCTTTGTGTTCATGCGATGGCGATCATCTGCTCTTGCGCAAACGCGCTGCCCGGCTTCCCCACAGCATCAGCCCCCCCACCAGGACCAGCAGGACACTCCGCGGTTCCGGCACCACGCTGCTGCCGGTGAACAGGGTCTGGAAATTGGAATCGTAAATCTCGAAGGGCTGCCCGCCGGGAATACCCACCCCCAGCCACACAAATGCCACTTGAAACGGCCCCTGAAAGGCCGGCGCATTGACCAGTGCCAACCCATCCAGATACCCGGGCGCTTGCAGCAACACATCCCGCTGCACCGCGATCAGGTTCCAGTCCGGGCTGCCACTGGGACGCACGTTCTGCAAATCCCGGTAGAACTGATAATCAAAATAAACGCTGAACCCCTGGTTGGTCTGCAAATTGAACCCGCTGAAAAAATAGCTGTACTCCCATAAATCCCCCGTCGGCCCGTCCGGCAAATCCACCGCCGTATAGCGCAGGCTGCCTTGTCCCGACACCCTCACGGAGGCAAGGAGCAGGATTACGAGTGTCACCGAGAAGAATAATACTGTTCGACTATCCTTGGAGAAACCAAACGACAACGCACGCCCGGAAGTATGACAGTGTTTCTGGATGGATATCTCGTCAGTCATAATTTCCGTCATTAGTGAAGGCAGCACATTGTTCTCGTTTCAACAGCCGGCTACACAGGCACAAACCAATTCTTCGTCCCGAACACAGACCAAGGAGCATTTCACTTCTAGGGTCATTACCTTTTTCTAAAATGTTTGAAAGCAAGTCAAGGTTATTCGTTTATTC
>CAZNOE010000428.1:0-5563 GCA_964574525.1 uncultured Bifidobacteriaceae bacterium | reverse complement strand
GAGTATCTGGAAAAAGTTTTTGCGTCGCTGTGACTGGTTTCATCGGCGGTGGGAGCACCCGCGCCGGAGATTTGATTTTCCAGTCTTGAGCGTGTCGCCCTCATTTAAGCAACGCGGCGAAGCCCGCCTGCTCGAAATGACGGTCGTGCGTGAGCGCTTCGGAGAGGCCCGCGTCGCTCATCACAACGAAAGAGACGCAGTCGGTGAGCAACCACTCCTTGTCTTTGCGACTCGTGAAGAGGTCATAGCCGCGCTCAAACAACTTCTGCGAAACCGGAACGATGCAGGCGCGGGGATGCTGTTTGAGTCGCGCGTGGAATTCCGCAAATTGAGCGCGCTGCACTCCGCGACGCATCGCATTGGCGACCTCCAGCAGAACGAAACCCGTGGTCAACCGCGGAGCGGAAATCTCACGGCTCAGGGCGATCGCCCGCTCGTGCAATTCGTCGTCGGGATTCAGCGAGGCGAGGAAGAAGGACGTGTCGGCGAAGACGGCCTTCATCGCTTCGGTGTGCCGTAAAGGTAGTGGTCGTGTTGCGCCGCGAGATCGCGCGGCAGACCGCGGACCTCTTTGGAAAGGCTCACCAGCATGTCGGTGAAGTCATCGTCCTGCCGGCGGGCGACTGGGGTAACTCTGACCGCTGTGCCGTTTGGCATTCTGGCGTTGCGAGGAAGAATCACCACGCCGTCTTTGACTTTGCCTTTGTAGCTCACACTCGGAGGATAGCAGCTTCCGAGCAAGTGTGCCAACCACGTTTTCATTTGGCTGCGCCTGCTGTGGAAACCGTGTGAATAACTCCAACAACAAAGTTGTTGCCTTACTTTCTGTTTCAAGTAGGATTGTCGTATGAATGTAGCGACAAAGACAGACACGGTTTACTTCTCGGTCAAGGGCCAGGTCGTCATCCCGCGCCGGCTCCGCAAGGAGTTTGAAATCGAGGAAGGCACGCGGGCTTACGTCCAGTCCACGCCGCAGGGCATTCTCATCAAGCCGGTCACGACGAAATACATTCGCGGCCTGCGCGGTTCGCTCAAGGGCAGCGGCGTGATGAAAGCCATGATGGAAGACCGCAAACGGGAACGGGAACTCTGATATGGCCACGAAAGTTTTGGATAGCTGGGCGCTCATCGCGTTCTTTGAGGACGAGCCGGCGGCGGAACAGGTGGAAAAGCTGCTGGCGCAGGCGGCGGCGGACAAGCACAAGCTCCTCTTGAGCGTCGTGAACTGGGGCGAGATTTATTACAACACCATGCGCGAGGTCTCGCAGGAAGCCGCCGAGCAAAAGGCGCAGGAGATCGCCGCGCTGCCCATTGACATCGTGGGCGTGGGCGACGACCTCACCCTTGCCCGGCAGGCCGCCATCTACAAGGCTACTCACAAAATGTCTTACGCCGACTGCTTCGCTGCCGCACTGGCGAGGTCTAAGAACGCCGAACTCGTCACCGGCGACCCGGAGTTCAAGGCGCTGGAAAAGGAAATCAAAATCAACTGGCTGAAATAATCGCCGGGGAAGCGATGAACAACAATCAGAAGAAGGAATTGTGCCTTGCGCTCATGCGGGCGGATAGCGAAGCGGAAATTCTCCGCATCCTAACTGAAGTCGACTATTGGGATAATAAGCGCGTTTGGCGGCTCTACGGCGACAGGGAAAATAATTTCAGCACCATCGGCAATCAACAAAACAGGCCAGACGCCGCGCTCGTTGAAAAGTTGGTCAACTCGGTGGACGCCCGGTTAATGCACGAGTGTTTGGCTCGCGGCAATAATCCGGAATCACCAGCCGCACCTCAGAACATTCGCGAAGCGGTGGCGCGGTTCTTTGAAGACGGAGCAACCAGCGGTAGCATCTACGGCGGACAAATCAGCGCGTGGGACAATGAAAAGCGCCGTGAGGTAGCTCGCGGCATCACGCTCGCCGCAACTGGAATGAAAGTCCAAGACGGAGACCCTTGCATAACGATTGCCGATCAGGGCGAGGGGCAAACGCCCCGCAAGTTTCCCGACACTTTTCTCTCGCTCGAAAAATCTAACAAGCTTCGCATCCCATTCGTTCAAGGGAAATTCAACATGGGCGGAACTGGAGTCTTGGAGTTTTGTGGCCGAAAGAACCTTCAACTGATTTTGAGCCGACGCAGCCCGCGAATCCCCAACGGCAACTCTGATCATCCGACCGATGACGAGTGGGGCTTTACTATCGTGCGCCGTGAAGACCCCTCCGGTAATCGCCGGAGTTCGTCTTACACTTTTCTCGCCCCAGTCGGTGCGGATGAACGGACGCAGCAAGGCGAGATTCTCACTTTTGCATCCGACAAGATGCCCATCTTCCCTGACGGCGCAGACCCCTACGAACGCGAAGCTGAGTCCGGCACGCTGATCAAGCTCTACGAATACTCAATGCCCGGACACCGCTCGCACATTCTGCGCAAGGGCGGCTTGCTTGCGCGCTTGGAAGTATTGATTCCTGAGCCGGCATTGCCCATGCGACTCCATGAATGCAGAGCTGCGTATGGCGGCGATGAAGCCCGCAGCTATGAGACCAATCTTGCTGGCTTCGCCATCCGCCTTGAACAGGGCAAAGGCGACAATCTTGAGCCTGACTTTCCCGTTTCCGTCGAAATGACGTGCGCTGGCGAGCCAATGACCGCGACAATTTTCGCGTTCAAGAAAGGCCGGGCAGAGACGTACCGGAAATCCGAGGGCATCATCTTCACGGTGAACGGACAGACGCACGGCTATCTCACGCTGGATTTCTTTCGGCGCACAAGAGTCGGACTCTCATATCTCGCCGATTCGATTCTCGTAATCGTGGACTGCACCAGCATCACCGGACGTGGACGGGAATTGCTTTTCATGAACAGCCGCGACCGTTTGCGCGATGGCGATCTTCGCAAGCAGCTTGAGCAAGAACTTGAAGATCTGCTGAAAAATCAGCCAGGCTTGAAGGCTCTCCGGGAACGCCGCCGCCGTGAAGAAATCGAATCACGGATCGAGGACTCGAAGCCGCTCGAACAAATTCTGGAATCGCTGCTCAAGCACTCTCCAACGCTCGCCAATCTTTTCCTGTTTGGAAAACACGCATCGAATCCGTTCAAGCAAATCAAAACTGGCACGGAAGCAAAGCCATACGAAGGCAAAACGTATCCTACTTATTTCAAGTTCAAAGGCAAAGACCCCGGCAGCGAATTAGCCCGCGAAGCCCACATCAATATGCGTTGCCGCATCGCGTTTGAAACGGACGCCGTAAATGATTACCTCGGCCGCAGTATTGATCCGGGCACGTTCACACTGTTTCTTCTCGACGGCGCGGAGCGACGTCCGGCGAAGGATTTGGACTTTGCGAGCAACGTGAATCTCCAAAACGGCATTGCGAACTTGAGCATAAAGTTTCCCGAAGGTTGCAAGGTGGGCGACAAGATGAAGTTTGTCGCAGTCGTGAACGATGCAACACAGCCGCAACCATTTGAAAACACCTTTTCCGTTCTGCTCCAGAAGCCAGCCGAGTCTGACGGAGGGAAAGGAGGGCGGAAGAAGCCACCCACAGAGGATGAAGGTGACGAGCGAGAAATGCCTGGCGGGCTTGAGCTGCCTGAATGTATCCGTATCAAAGAGGATCAGTGGAGCAGCCAAAGCCCGCCGTTTGACAAACACACGGCGTTGGTCGTGAAAGACAGCGGGAAGGGCGCGGATGCGGGAAACAGTGAGCCGGAAAAAGTCGTGTATGATTTCTTCATCAATGCCGACAACGTCCATCTTCAGCGGTTTTTGAAGTATGAACTCCGAAGCGGTGAAGATGACAAAGTTGCCAAGTCACGTTTTGAATTGGGAATGATGCTCACCGGGCTTGCCTTGATCTACCAAGACAATCTTGATCGCAAACACCGGGCGGCGCAAAAAGAAGATGAGGATGACGCTCCGAAACAAAGCATTGAGCAACGTGTGGCCGAAGTCACCAGAGCTTTCGCGCCATTTCTGCTGCCGATGATTGATGCGCTGGGTGCGCTCGATGAGGAAAAAGTCGCTGCTGGTTCGGCTTCTGGCGAAGCAACGTAACTTTTACATGGCGAGCTTGTGCAACAGCATCACTTCCTTGCTCGCTGGAATCTCACCGCGCTTGTTCGCATACCACTTGCGACCGGGAACTTCTCGCCAGATTCGCCCACTCACTTTGGCCGTAGTAACACAATCCGCTTCCGCCTCAACGAAGCCAGCGTCCTTCATCGTTTCGAGATAAGTCTTCAACTGCCATTTCGGGTCTGAAAACGCCACGAGTTGCACAACGATGGAATGCTCGTCGAGCAAAGAGCGGACTGATGAAAACACGCATTTGAGTCTTGCGTAGTAAGTCACAAGCTCATCCTCGTCACGTGGACCAAGGAGATAATGCGATTCGCCCGCCCCATCGCGCTGGTTCGCGACCCAAAAAGGAGCAGGCGTTTCTTTCCGCCCCATGATTTGCCAGCGGTGATAAACCACATGAACGCCTGGATACGGTGGCGAAGTCAGAACGAGCTTGGCAGGAAGCCATGACTCTGGAATCCGACCATCCTCACCGCACTCCTCTGAAGAACGGTTAATCACACGGCGCATTGAGGAAAGGCGGCAACGTGGCAACTCGTTCGCGGCTGCAATGTCTGAAACGTAATCAAAGAAATCGCCGGTTGCGGCATGGAGACGCTGGGAAAACTCGGCTCTGAATTCAGAGGCCGCCGGCACTCGGTTCTTGCAATCAAGCCCCCATTGCCCAACGCCGAGCAAGACAAGGCGTACGAACTTTTGCTGCCGCGACTTTGGCAAATCGGTCAGACGTTCAAAAACCCAAAAGAAAAACGCGCGAGCTTCGTCAGGAAGATTGCGGAGATAGTAACAAGTCTCGGCGTCAACAGCGTCGTAGGCGTCAGGATTTGATCTCGGATTCTCCTTTTCCAGCACAGCGAGCCAGGCGGCAATCGCCCGCTTGTCATGGACCGAAATTGGTGTCGTCTTGGTTCGTGCCAGAAATGCGGCCAGCGAACTCACGTCCATTCCGGCGGCGCGGCGACCGAGCGACAGAGCCTCCACCAGTGTCGTGCCGCCACCGCAAAACGGATCGAGAACAAAATCACCTGGCAAGGTGAAAGTTCTGATCGCTTCGCGTGCGAAGATCGGTGAAAACCTGGCGGGATAGCGGTAGAAGTCGTGGGGGGCGCCCGTAACTTTGTCACGGTTCGACACGGCGGCAACCAGAGATTCAGGCACAATTACGTGCTGTCTCATCGCGCTGCGACTGGTTTTCATTGCCCGCACGAACGCCAGGGTAGTGACCCATCACGCGCAACGCAAGCCTGGGTTGTTAACAATTGTTTTCGGCAACACCAGCAGAGGCACATCGGTTGACCATCCTCTGCCGAATGACTAGCGTTGCGTCGTGGCATTTGAACTCGTCTCCGACTACGCGCCCGCCGGTGATCAGCCACAAGCGATTGCGAAGCTGACCGACGGGCTGTTGTCCGGCGCGAAGCATCAGGTGCTGCTGGGTGTCACGGGTTCGGGCAAGACGTTCACCGTCGCCAACGTCATCCGGAA
>CAZNOE010000427.1:0-5582 GCA_964574525.1 uncultured Bifidobacteriaceae bacterium | reverse complement strand
GCACCCTTCATCCCCTCAGCACCTCCCGCCGGACCCTGAGACCTGAACAGTTACAAATTCCGGTTCAGGGTCGTTATTTTGTTTCGGTGCATCCATCCGATTTGCGATGCGATTACAGTTCTTCGAGAAAGCTCCGCCACGGCAGCGCGCGGACGCCGGGAGCGACGGCTTGCGTTGGCGTTCCGGCTTTCGGTTCCCGATGGACCAGAAACATCGCGACGTCCGCCGCCTTTCCGCGTTTCCGTTTCAACGCTTTGGCAAGCCGCTGCATCGGCGCGGCCATGGCCGGCGTGACGGTGCGTCCGGCCTTACATTCCACCAACCCCACCGAACCGCCGCGACCCGGCAGGAGAAAATCCACTTCTAGGCCCTGCTCGTCGCGAAAATAGTAAAGCTCGCGGCGGCGACCGGCATTGACCTGGGCCTTGGCGATCTCCGCCGCGATGAAGCCCTCGAAAAGCGCGCCGAGGAATGGTGAGCGCGCGAGTTCTTCCGCCGTCTCAATGCCCAGCAAATGACACGCGAGGCCTGAATCGGCGAAATACACCTTGGGAGATTTGATCAGCCGCTTGCCGAGGTTCTCGTAAAACGGCGGCACGATCACGACTTGCGCGGTCGTCTCCAGCACGCCCAGCCACTGCGCGATCGTCGGCACGCTCACGCCCAGGGGCGCGGCGAGGTCCGTCTTGTTCAGAATCTGCCCATGCCGGCTGGCCAGCAACGCGAGAAACCGGCGGAACGTGGCAAGGTCCTTCACCGCCGTGACCGCGCGGACATCCCGCTCCAGATACGTCTGCAAATACGAAGCCAGCCACAGCCGCGCAGCGCCCGGACGCGCCAGCACCTCGGGATAACCGCCGCGCAGCAGGCTGACCTTGGACGTTTCCCGCACGGACAGGGGCAGCAATTGCAGCACGGCGGCCCGGCCCGCCATGGACTCCGTCACGCCCTGCATCAGCGGCGATTCCTGCGAACCGGTCAGCAGCCACTGGCCGGTGCGCCGCGGCTGGCGGTCAATCCGCGAGCGGACGAACGCGAACACCTCCGGCACGTGCTGCACCTCGTCGAGGATCGCGGGCGTCTTCACGGCGTCGAGGAATCCCTGCGGGTCGGCCCGGAGCCGCGCCACCACATCGGGGTCTTCGAGCAGAAAGTAGCTCGCCTGGGGAAAAAGCCGGCACAGCAGCATCGTCTTGCCCGCCCGGCGCGGGCCGGTCAACACCACGGCAGGAAAGTGGCGGGTGGCCTGCGCCACCTGCTTTTCCAGCGCTCGAGGGATGTATTTCATGAATGAGATTTCTAAAGTGCCACTTTAGATTACTCAAGCACCGAATCGTTGTTCAACGGACGGGTACAAAGTCGCGCGAGCCGGGCTTGGTCACCTTCGTGACAAACTCGACGATGGATTGTTTGCCGGGCCGTCGTTCCACGACGGCAATGGGTCGGCTGCTCGCGAAACGGTTGTGGTGAAAGCCAGCGCGCCAGCGAGCGCCGCGAAAATCGTGATGAGGGTTGGTTTGGATTTCATTGTCTTGATGCGTTCACTTTGCCGGCGTGTAAGGATCAGGCGTGCCCATCGGGATGAGCGGGTGCTGTTGCACGCTCTCTTGAAACTCGCCCACGATTTTCAGGATCGGACCGACCACCCACGAATCCGCCGTCGGCTTCTCCTCGCGCGGGTCGGTGTAGAGGTTGTAGATCGTCGGCACGGGGTTCTTCACCGGCGGGTCGAACATGGTGTCCTGCCGCATGAAGTGCAGCTTCCAGTTGCGCCATTTCACCGCCTGCAAGCGTTCCGCGCAAAAGATCGGAAAACCTTCGCGCGCCGACTTCTCGGTTTTGCCGAGGAAAAAGTCGGACTGATCGAGGCTGTCCATCGGCCGGTCGGTAGGCACTTTCGCGCCCGCGATTTTGGCGAGCGTGGCGAACATGTCCACGCCATGCACGATCTCATTGCTCACGCGCTCGGCGGCAATCCTGCCGGGCCAGCGAATCAGGAACGGCACGCGGATGCCGCCCTCCAGCGCGGTGAAATACTGTCCGCGCCACGGACCGGCCCAGCCGTCCCAGGGCCGGATGAACTCCGGGCCGTTGTCGCTGGTGAAGATGACGATGGTGTTGTCGCGGACGCCGGCTTTGTCCACCGCGTCGAGCATCTGGCCGACGTTGGCGTCCATCTCGGCGAGCATGTCCGCCCAAGCGCCGTTGCCGGTTTTGCCGGCGAAGGCCGGGTTCGGTTCGGTGGGCAAATGCGGCTGCGTGAGCGCGACGTAAGCGAAGAACGGCTTGCCGGACTTGGCCTGCCGTTCGATGAACGCGACCGAGCGCTTCGTGATTTCCGCATCAATCAGCCGGCGTTCCGTCACGTCATAAACTTTCAACTCGCGGCTCTTCTCGCCCTTCTTGCCTTCCATCGTCTGCTCCGGCGGCATGATGTCGGGCGACCATCCGGGCGCGGTCGGCCAGAGCGACTCATCGGTGGTGCGCGGAATGCCGAACCACTCGTCGAAGCCCTTGTCGTTCGGCAGGCGTCCGTCGTGACTGCCGAGATGCCACTTGCCGAAGTAGCCCGTGGCGTAGCCTGCGTCCGACAGCGCCTTGCCGATGGTGATTTCCCATTGCGTCAGCCCGTCGGCCACGCCCCCGAACGGCACGGAATGAGTGCCCGAGCGGATCGCCCAACGTCCGGTCATCAGACTGGAACGGCTGGGCGTGCATTGCGTCTCCATGTTCATGTTGAGCAGGCGCAGGCCGCTTTTGGCGAGACTGTCAATGCGCGGCGTGGGCGCGCCGCGCGTGAGGCCGCCGCCGTAGCAGCCGACTTCGCCGTAGCCGAGATTGTCGGTGAGGATGAAAACGATGTTGGGTTTGTCCGCGGCCTGCGCTGCGGTCGCGGTGATGAGCGCCAGCGCGCCAACGAGCGCAGCGGCGAATATGTTTTTCATTTTCATAATTTTGTTCTTTGAGTGTTTATTCGCTGGTGAAGTCGCGGGCCGCCCACTCGGACAGCCCGCGTGTTTCACAATCGAATCACTTCACTTTTTCGACCTGCGGCGGCATCCAGGTGCCGTCGAGGATGGCTTGCTCCGACCAATAGCAGCGGATGTAGAGCGAGAACGTGCCGTTGGGCGCGGACACCCAGTTGCTTTCCTTTTCTGCGCCCGGCGATTTCGCGCCGGCATAGAGCGTCAGCGAGCCGTCCGCGTTGTATTTCAGGAACGACTTGCTCTTCGTGCCGAGCGAGTAGCGGTTCAGCGGGTTCGGCGCGAAGAGGTGATGTTCGTTGTAAAGCGTCATGGACCAGAAGCCTTTGACTGGCGGTTCCTGGCCTTTGGCAAAGGTGACGGTGTAATTGTTCTTGCCGTGGAGTTGCTGCCCCTGGCTGTCGAAATCTCGGTAGATGTATTTAGTCTCTTCGGGCTTGTTGTCATACATGTTCGACTTGCCGGTGCCGGTGCGGTCGAGGTAGTCGGTGCCCCACTGAGCGTTGTTCACCGGCGAATTCCAGCCGTTGCCGGCCGGGCGACCGTTGTATTTCCACTGGGTGAGCGGAGCGATGATTTCCTTGTCGGCGGCGACGAACGATTCCACCAGCGCCTGCTTGGTCGCCGGGTCTTTGTCGGCGGCGGCGAAGACGGAGTTGATCCAGCCGTAAAGGCTCTCCTCACCGGGCAGCGGCGGCACGAGTTTCATCACGCCGGGAAGCTGATCGAAATACTTCTCGGGCTGGACCCACTTGGTCTCGACCGCGGGCCCTGGCGGCAACGGCCAGATCGGCAGTTTGCTCCAGTCCGTGGTCTTCATCTTCCCGTCAAACTCACTCAACGGATAAAACCTGATCTGGTTGATGACCGGCTGGACGGCCTTGGTGTCCTCGGCCGTGTCGTTCTTGAAAACGCGCGGGACGGAAAACACCAGCTCCGTGGAGGAACGCACCACGGCCGTGATGCCCGCCGGGACTTCGCCCTTCCAGTTCGGCCCGACCATCAGGTAGAAGCCGGGCTTGGTGCCATAGGGCTTGCCGATCTCGGCGAACTGGTCGGTGCGCGCGTCATACAGCGCATAGATCCAGAACCGGTCGCCAAAATCCGGGACCTGAAAGACGACCGGTTCCTTGTCGAGGGCATAGAAGCCGGAGCCATAGACGACATCCTGGTTGGGACAGGCGACGAACGTCTCTGCTGGATCGATGTAGTCGGTCAGCATCGCGCCGTAGCCGACCGGGGCCATCATGACCACGCCGCCATTGAGGCCGGCCACGTTGCCGTTCTGGCTGGTCACATAGACGAATCCGGCACGGCGGTTGTGCGAATTGACCAGGGTATAGCCCCAGACATAGGCCATGCGGCCGACGGTCTGGACATATTCCTTGGTCATCGCCGTGCCGGACGCCGGGCCGGGAACTTCGGCGGCGGTTTTCGGCAGCGGCACCTGCTGTGCCTGTGTCGTCGTGAACGCCAGCGCGCCAACGAGCGCGGCGGCGATGAGGTTTTGTGTGCGTGTGTTTTTCATGGTTGCGTTCTTTGTTTGGTTGATGGGTTCAGTCGCTTTACCGATTCAGGTCAGGCTTCCACAAGGCTGTGAATCTCCTGCCAGGGAACGGCCGTGATTTTAGGGGCGAGCTTGAAACGCCGGGGCGTGCGACAGACCACAACGCCTTCGCGCGCCTTCGGATACTCGGAGAGGAACGTTTGCAGATGCCGCGTGTCCCGTTCCGTCGGCGCTTCGCTCCACTTCACTTCCACCGGCAACCAGCGGTCCTCGGCCACCACGATCCAATCCACTTCCGGCCCGTCGGGGTCGCGCCAGAAGCAGAGCTTTCGAGGTGCGGAGAATTTCCGCGTGGCGCGCAACAGTTCCAGTCCGACGAACTGCTCGAACAACGCGCCGAGCACGCGCGGGGGCAGTCGCCGGCCTTCGTCAGCCGCCGCCCGGCGCACACCGAGGTCGAAGAAGAGATAGCGGGGCGACTTGGTGAGTTTCTTCCGCGTGCGGCTCTCCGACAAGGCCTCGATCCGCTCGGCGATCAGGCAGTCCTCCAGAATTTCGTAGTAGCCGGCCACCGTGGTGTGGGGCACGCCGAGTTCCTGGGCGAGGCCGCGAAAGTGGCTGATGTTGCCGGCTTCGAGCGCGGCCAGTTGCAGGAAGCGCGAGAACGTGCCGAGGTTGCGCACCAGCGCTTCGGCCCGCACTTCCTCCTCCAGATACAGCGTCGTGTAAGCCCGCAAATCTTCTTCCCGCGCTGCGTCGTCCTCCGCCAGCGCCAGGGCCGGCAGGCTGCCATACAACAGAGCTTCCTCCACCGTCGGCGGGACGCGCTCGGCCAACGACAACGGATCCAGGCGCAATGGCAGCAGACGGCCCGGCAACAGGTTGACGCCCGGGCCGCGCCGCAACTTGCGCGCCGACGATCCCGTCAGAACAAACCGGGCCAGCCGCCGGTCAATCAAGTCCTGAACCGAATTCACCAACTCCGGCACGCGCTGCACTTCGTCCAGGACGACGAGCGGCCTGCGTCCGCGCACGCGTCCGGCCAGCGCCTCGACTTCCGCGCCGAGCAGTTGGGGCGACCGCTCATAACG
>CAZNOE010000426.1:0-5590 GCA_964574525.1 uncultured Bifidobacteriaceae bacterium | reverse complement strand
CCGCGGTGCGCTGGCACCAGTCAATGGCCTGGTTGATGCCTTCGTCGTTCGAGAGCCGATTCTTCACGTCGTGGGCTGTGAAGAGGGTGGAGAAGCGGTGGACGTCCTGATGCCGCCGGCCGAGAGTCCATAGGTTTTCGGGAGAATCTGCGCCGCGCGCGAAAGCGATGCCGCCCAGCACCAGCAAAAGCGAAAGCGCCGTGCGGAAGGGATGATTGCCGGGAATGGAGTGATTGTTCATGCAGGTCGTGTCCTGATTTGACTCTACGGCATCACCGCGCGATAAAACCGCACGCCAAAACTCGTCGCCGTCGGATCGCTGAAATAGAACGGCGAATTCGTGGAGGCAAAAAACAGAATCGGCGTCCAGTTGGTCAGGTTGGAGAGATCAGTTGCCGCCTCAATGAGGTAGTTAGAACCGACCGGTCCTTCGAGGAACAAGTTGAAACCATTCGTGCTCCACACTGTCGGCGAGGCAACGCCGAGCGTCAGTGGTCTTTGCGCGATGATGTATGTGCCACCGAGCACTTGTCCCGTGCCCCCGTTCATGTCCAACGTGCCCGTCAGAGAATACTGACCGAGTGGCAATGAGCCGGGCAGCATGAAAGTCAGATTCGTGCCACCCGAACCAGCCACAACAAACGGCTGCGATGAACTTGCAACCAACACGCCCGCGACGTTCGTAAGCGAAATCGTCAAAACACCACTCTGATTTGTACTCGTCCAGTTGGTGATCGCCACTTGCATCGGTACGTCGGTTCCGATTACACCAGCGGGAGCAAAGCCGCTTACCCCAACAGGAAACAGCCCGTCGAAATTGGCTGCAACGGATTGCAGCGAAAGATTGTTTGTCGGAGTCGCGTCGGTGAATACAACGGTTGGCGGCGGCAAATTGGTTTCAGCCCCAGGCGTCAAGGAAACCCTGAATGTGAACGTTGCCCCAAACCTGTTGCTCGTAGCGATGACGTTTGTCCAAACGATGGAGGATAAGCCCAGCGTTCCATCGTTGGTCAACACCGTGATTCCCGGCGGCACGGGCTGCGTGACTGTCGCCAAGAGCGGGAGAGCATAAGGATTCTCAACCCAGATTTGCGCGTGATAGGTCTGGTTGGTGGAGTCTTGGACGACATAACTCTTGATGGGATTCTCCAAGACCACGACGTTGGTCGAAGTCCGTCCGTGCCCACTCCGACTCGATTCTCGTTCCAATTTTGAGCTTACCGACGCAGGCGCTGACGTTTGATTTACTGCAATCGGGATGAATGGGTGGTGTGAGTAAGAACCAACGAAAAAACTTCCGGTATCATTGTTTCCCACCACGAATATCCTCGCTTCGGTTAAGGGCGGCGCGACTCCCCCATTATTTCCGTCGAAGTAATGAATCGTGACTTGGCCAGATTGTCCCGGATTCACGCTTACGGCCTCTGTGATTACCAAGGGCAGGCTCGTGAATATGCCGAAAGCAGTATTCGCATAATCGTACAGAGCGAAAACCCCAAAAGTCGCCCGTGCCTGGCTTGTGTTGGTCAAAGTCACAACGGACGATACATCCGTCAGGAAGTAATTGTAGGTAACGGAAGAATGGGTGTCCTGATTGTTCGGCCATTGCCACACAGTTGGGGCCGTCGTCATGACGCCCTGTTGCGCGACCGCTACATCAACGATTCCACCCGTGACGGGATTGGGAGCACGAGCCTGCGACACCTGGTCATACGCGACGGCCGTGTTCCTTTGGATTTGGTCAGTGTAAGCCGAGCACTTCAGCAAATCGGCGTATGCTTTGCCGTAAAGCTTTTCGTATTCCCTCCGGGCTTGGAGATGCTGATTCTCGGCATCCAGCAGTGCCACAACACCGACGGGCGGATAGTATATTGCGACTATGGCAATTCCCACACGCTGGAGGAACGGCCCAAACCAGTTGGCTTGGGCCGACAGCGAGGCATTGAGAAAAACCTGCAATAGTGAATTGTCCTGTTGCAAGACCTGCCACAAGACTTGATTCGCCCCCAGTCGCAATTGCAGGTCGTTCGTGTATGAGGCGATTTGACTGGCGTTCATCGGCGGCGCACCGGCAAGGAGACATTGCCTTTGCTGTTGCAGGGTTTGCCGGTAATTGGCCGTGGTATCTGCAATCGCCTGTCCGAGCGCGCTGAGACCGTCGGATTGGCCAGCAAGGCTGACAAACAGGTTTTGAATCTGTTCATCCGTGAACGTGCGGAGCGCCGACCGGTCCAGTGCCTCAGCTATTTGCGGTAATACGCTCAGTCCGCGAACAATCTCTGTCGTCTTTACTCTTGCGCCGAAGAAAACAAGGTCTGCAACTGCCTGCGCCGTTTCTGCGTCCATCTGTGCGTGGAAGTAGTCGCCCGCCTGCCCCTCATCAAGTGCGAGGCTCGCAATTGAACTGAGCTTGCTGTCCGTGGCTGAACCCAACACCTGAATTGCATTCGCAAGGTTTGCGTTCGGCGGTGGCCGCGCCGGTTGCGTAAATTGTGCCGTTGCCCGTTGCGGGAGAATGACTGAGTCCGTTACGTCAATCGCCCAGATTGACGCATTGCCCGCTGTGGTTGCCCTGATGGTCGCCGTTGCTTGGCCGTTGGTATCTGTGAGGCCTAGCGGTTGCGCGACAGACAGAACTGGCGCGGTCAGGTTGCCGCATGCATCAATCGAGATTGTTCCCACTGCGTAGAACGTGACCTTTCGCCAGGCAACCGGATTGGTGTTTGCGTCTCGCAACGTTACGGTGGCCGCAATGGCATTCGTCCCGTCTGCGGGAATGGAACTTGGCGTGAGGGTAAGCGTAGAGTTGTTGGTGCTGACGCAGCCAGTGTTGCTGTTGGTGACTTGCACGTTGATCAACTGCGCCGAGGTTGGCAGCGCAATAATGCCGCAATTGGACATGGTCAGATTACTCTTCTCCACGAAGAAATTGGTTCCGGTTCCGTCGAATCTCTGCAATGCCGACAAATCGATCACGCTATTGAGCCCGTCGGCCCGGATGCTTACAGTGCCAGGAAACGAATCTCCCGGACTGATGTTTGTTACTCCCCCTATTCGCACGCAGCCACCTGCCTGCGCATCCACATAAAGGATGCCGTTGCTATTGGGTCCTCGAATCTGGTTCAGGGCCGGGAGATCAAGGACGCTACCCTCACCGCCAGCCGACAAACGGCCTCCAAAGTCTTTCTGGTGCGCTGCATAATATCGAAGCGCTGGGGCAGACAACTTGCCTCCGGAACCGACATCCAAAGCGCTATCATTTGCACTTGCCAGCGCCGGGAGTATCAGCGTTCCGCCTCCTACAGATGCCGTTCCGTGATCAATGCTGACCAGCACCGGAGCTACCAACCTTCCGTCTCGAACGTGGAGAATCGAGTAGGACACGCTTGCCAAATTGTTCAAAGTAACATCGGTCTGAATTGAGAGGTCCAAAAAGCCCCGCATCAGAGTCTCCAATTGATTCGGCGCAGGCGAGCCTCCGAACAAGTGGAGGGCTGCCCCTTCCAAAGCCAACAAATTTGCGCAAAGGATCACGGCTCCGTCGCCTGCGATGATTCGTGAAGCATTAAAATCCAGCCCAACAAAACTCCGCAACGCTGCGAGGTTCACTACACTATTAGTCCCGTAAGCTTCAATTGAGCACCAGTCTCCGCGCGAGACGATGTCCGTCACTGAGTCTAATCGCACCGTGCCTCCCGCCAATGCCATCGCCGAAAAAGAGACCGCGGCAGGTATTTCGATTTCGTTGATTGTCGAAAGATCCACCGTACTCCCTGCGCCATCGGCAAGGAACGAACCGGAGACATTCGTCAGGGCTGGCAATGAAATCGTCGCTCCGCCATAGGCCGCAAAGCCCGCGCCGCCCAAAGTCGTTTGGCCACTTGCAACAAAGTGTGAAATCGCGCCGGTCACGACCAACGATGCGCCGCCAGAAATGGTGAAAGCTCCCGAGATCTCGGAGTCGCCGCCGGTGAGCATTAAATGTCCGCCCCATAAGGTGAACCCCCTGCTGCACTGGAGTCTCTTAATAGTTGCGTTTCCAGAGCATTGGATCGTGTTCGTGCCTGGGCTTATAAAAACGCTGTCGTTTGCGCCCGGCAGAACATTTCCATTCCAGTTCGTCGGATCGAACCAAGAGACGCCGTCGCCACCGCCATCCCAGACGACAGTTTGGCCCCAACCGCCCACCGTGCCGAGTTGCAAAAGGGCCGACGCCACGAACGGCACCCATTTGGCCAAAGGGTTCTTCACACTGTTCCTTTCGGAACGCCCGGATCGAACCAGAAAGGTGCCGAGGTGGAAGCAACCGCCAGCAGCCCGGAAGCGATTCGGCACAGGATTGAGCGTTGGTTCGCCATACCCTTTGAAGACGGTGTCTTTCGTATCAAAGCGCCCGGCGGGAAGCAAGAGGATTTCCCGGTGCCGTCGGCGGTGTGTAGGCTGTCGGAATCGCGCCGAGAGTCATTTGACCTTCGGGCGTCGTTTCATCAAGAAACTTCCGTCGCGTCCGCGATCCTTGCCGGCTACTTCAGCAACACCTTGAAGCCAGCCTGCTCGAAATGCCCGTCGCCGGTTAGCGCGTCACTGATTCCCTCATCGTCCATCACGACGAATGACATGCAATCTGTCAGCGGCCAATCCTTGTCGCGCCGATACCGGTAGAGATGCAGTCCGTCCTCAAGAAGCCGGCGCGAGGCGGGAATCACCGTCGTGCCGGAGTGCGTTCGAATCCAATCGTGGAAACGCGTGAACACATCGCGATTACCCGTCTTGCTCAACGCGTCTCCCACTTCCACCAGCACGAAATCCGTGGTGACGCGATGCCGGCGTTCCGACCGGCTGGCCGCTGTCGCTCGCGGATGATTCGGATCAGCCCGATTGAGGATGGCCAGATAGAACCACGTGTCGGCGAACACCAGGTTCATCGTTTGGGCAGACCGTGCAGATAGTGGTCGTGATTGGCAGAAAGGTCAGCCGGAAGGTTCTCGGTTTCCGCCGCGAAGGCGAGCAGTCTTTCCGTGCAGTCCACCGCCTCCGGCTGCGTCAATTCCGGCGTCAGCATGTCCGCGCGAATCCACCGCCCGCGCCGGGGCTGCTGTTTGTGGTGGCCATGCAGGTAATAGTCGTGATTGATGGCCAGATCGTCCGGCAGACCGTCCACCGTAGGAAACGGGCTTGCGGTTTCGTGGAGCACAAAAGCTTCTTCGGGCGATGCTGAATCAGGCACGGTCAACTGGACTTCCAATCCCTCCGGCAGGTTTACTCCCGGCGGCAAAACCACCACGCCGTCTTTGACTGTTCCGGTAAAGCTCATGGCGGTCTTTTTCGCTCGAATCTGCCGTAAAAGCAAGCCTCGGCGTAATCGGTCAGTCTTGCCCGGCTGTAGCGCAGACTTCCAAGTCTGCTGTATCGCAGGTTTCCAAACCTGCGGGCTGTGCGAAGTCCGAATCGGCCACGCAGTATCTCGCCTCGCCGATTTGGAAATCGGCAACACAGCAGGTTTGGAAACCTGCGCTACGAAGGCGTTCGCCGGGCGAGACGCTAGTGTTCTTTGATTGTCAGTTGTGGGGTAAGATTAAGGCTCAACCAC
>CAZNOE010000425.1:0-5591 GCA_964574525.1 uncultured Bifidobacteriaceae bacterium | reverse complement strand
ATAGCACGCAGCCTGACCCTTGCGGATCAGGCTGCGCGATTCGACGTTAGCCGAATGTTCGTTTACGGATAGACCAGTCTGAAATACTTTTGCGAACCGTCGCAAGCACACTTGTAATCCACCTGAGCGGCCACCAGGATTGCGTTTTTATTGATACGTGATCAACACGTTGCCGCCCGCAACCGTGATGCTCTGGATCGTGACAGCGCTGGACGACTGCATCCGGTAGAACTGCATCGAACCGGACACCGGCACGGTCACGGTCTTCGTCGCCGTGTTGATCACAGATCCGCCAGCCGTTGTGTACGGCCCGCCCACCGCCGCTGAGGACAGCAGCAAGGTCGGAACGCCCGGGAGGTAGGCCTTGACCACACCAGCCGGATCAAGGGGATCGTTGACCAAGTTTGTGTTGCTACCGGTGTTCAGGTCGACCCAATTGAGACGGAATTTATAAGTTCCGCCGCCGTCCTGATACCAAAGGAGCCGAGTTGGATACAACCCGTCGGCTTCCGCGATAAAGTCGAAGCTGCCATTGAAGTTGCGGCCGCTGGCCTGGACTAACACGACTGCGTTCACGTCACTCAGAGTGGCGCCCGAACGCAGTTGGAGTCCTCGATCACTGTCCACATAGAAGCGATGCGCACCCGCCGTAAGGTGCAAATACGCGAAGATTTCCGCAGCGATGTTCTGTTTGGTGCCTAAAATCAAATTGTCTCCTGGAACGAATGGCGGGCCACCGTTACCGCTGTTAGCCCAGATGAGGGTCTGCTCAATGGTGTTGGTGGTCACCTCAAACGGGTATGCGGGAGGAATGGCCACTTGCCCCTCGGCAGTTATAAGATCGTCTCCCAACTCAACACCACCATTGTCGGTTTGCACCATACGGTAATCAAATCCCCGCGCGGTCAGGGAACCGAGCGGCAGACGGCTGGTGGCGCTAAGGAAGGGATAGCTGTAGGTCCAACTGTAGGTCAGATTCGTCCCATCGCTATCCTTGTAGGTGAGGGTGTTTGTCAAGACCCGGCTAGGTGGCAAGTTAGTCAAAGACCAGGCCACTTGCGCCCCGCCGGCGATAGCGGTAACGACCGCGCTCGGAATCGCGACCCCATTAATCTGCAATGCCACTGTGCCAACGTTCACCGACGTATCCCGATCGGCAATCACAGCAAATGTCGCCTCAGGCATTGGCGATTCTCGGATCGTGGAGTTGGCTAACGGCGACGTCATCGCGACTATCGGCCTCAGGGTGCCCGGGTCGGACACCGGAACAAAGACCATGTAATTCTGAAAAATCTCTGAACCCGAAAAATCAACGGACCGATCATTAACCCGCAGGGTCTGCACGCCAACCGAAAACCTGATGACCAACTGGTTCCCCGAGGCATCGGTGAGTGGTACATTCCGATGAACGCCAAATCCAGTGTCTCCGGCAATGTCCCCGAACTGCACGAAGGATCCCAGCAGAGTGGTGCTTTGACCGGTCGTGGTCGGGTCGCTGGTGACTTTTTCTAACGTGACGAGCGATTGCGGCATCGAATACGTTGACTCCCGCAGGAACGCGTTAAACGTGCCCGCAGAGTAGGTTCGGGTATAGTTGAGCCAATCACCGTTACTGATGTCGGTCATGATTACCTCTCGAACCCCGCTTCCGGCACCACCGGCGAGCACGTATTTATCGCGGGGACCGTCGTTGGAAGCGTTGTTCCGCGGGGCGTCACTGCGGAACTGATGATTAGCACTGGGATAAAAGCCTGCACCACCTTGATTGTCATGGAAATCTACGTTGGCAATACCAGACACACCGTTGTACGCTAGTGGGTCCGTCTGTCCAAAATCAACGGGAATCAAGAGCGGATTATCAATGAATACCCCGCCATCAACAAAGTTTGTCGTGAAGTTGTATTCCTCTAACTCGACCACCAGGTTGTTCGTCAGGAACGTGTCGAATTCGTAATGCGACGAACTGCTGGCGCCCACGTTGTCCGTGGCACTGATGTTGCCATTATAATAAACGTTGGCGGTAAGGTTGCTGAGCGTGAAAGTGCGGAATGTGGAAGTCGAACCGGTTGGCGTGATCCCCACTCCTGGTGAGCCATTGGTGTAACGGACGCCGTTGAGGGTCAACACGATGTTGTTGAGCGGCGTGTTGACGTCATCAGCCACAGTGAAAGTGACCCGGTTTGTCGCGGCAAGGAAGGCCTTGCCACTTCCTGGAGACACGCTTCCGATAATCGGAGGCGTGTTGCCGGGAGCCGTCTGGTTCACCAATGCGTTATCGAACGTGCAGGTGTTGCCGACGGCGCCGGCATTCACGGCGTGGTAAACAAGCAAGCAGTAATAGCCGTTTTTGTTGATGTAGGTAGCCGCGCCATCGAGATAGGCGGTTTGAAACAACACGCGGCCCGGGTCATTCACACCCACATCCAAATCCTCAATCCGCTGCTCGAGACGTACGGCCGTACCCTCGCCCGACATATTCTGAATGAAACGGACATTGCTGTTTTTCAATGGGATGACCGAGTTGGGTACCCACTCGATAGAAGCCGACTTGCCCGCGGCGAGCAAGGCAGTGCTTTGCCCAATAAAGTAAGTAGCGAGTGTGGACAGGTCCGGCAGGCCATTGGGAAGGTAGGAAATAAGCGGCAATATGTAAATGTTGTCGGACCCAGTCTTCACATCCACCTGGAATTCCAACCGTGAGCCATCGGAGATCTTGAAAGTCTTGCCGTTGTAGTAGGTCGCATTTAAGTATGTTGCCGCAGCAGGGGCAGATATAATTGCGAGTTCGCCAGGGACACTGGTGTTGTTTATGGCACCGGCCGGACGATAATCAACCCAGCCGTCCGCAGTGGCAAAAGCCCCGCCACCGAGGGAGGCCTCAGGAAGGCGTGCGGCCGTGAAACCGGAGGCAAACTCCGAATTGAGAATATCGAATGCTTCAAGGTCATCAAAGACGACCGACGCAGCCGTGCCCGAGGGTTGGTTCAAGGCTCCGAGTGCGGCATTACCAGTTCCGATGAGGCCGGTTCCGTCTGTGAGAGTATATTCAAAGAGCAAGGTGTAATTGCCCGCGCCCTTTTTATAAACGCTCCCTTTTGCGTCCACGCTGGTGCCCGAAGGAGTCAGACGCAGCACTAAAACCAGGTTGCTGGATTGTATGTTTGCAGGGAGGTTCGTGGCGTAAGAACTCCCGCCGGCTCTGCCGACCGTGATATCTGCGACGCCGACACTTAGATAGTAACCACTGGAAAGGAGAGCACCGGTCGGCACCCAGCCCAGAACGGCGTGGCCGTTGGTTCCGCCACCGGCGGGGGCGATGCTGTTGACGCCCACGCGCAGTTCAATTGTATGCCCCGCGGCATTCGCGAACGTCTCGGAGGTTTTCCTGCTGGAGGTCAGGGTGCCCGCAACGGCGGTTGACGTGATGGTGAACGCACCGCCAGCCTCCGTAACGTCTCCGCCGTTGGCCGTATCGGTCCAGGCGGTTTTGAGGTTGTCGTTAAAATTGTCGATGACCCGTGCTGAGACCGTGAGGCTCAACCCGAGCACGAGCGCAAAAGCCAGCCCCGCCAAGGCGGTGGAGTTGCGGAATGCCGAACGCGAAGACTTCCAGTTAGGAGGAAGTTGATTACCGGTGAGGGTTCTGGAGTTTTTCATAACAACGGTCTGACTACTGTCTGGTTTTACTGCGGGGACAACACCCGGAGGCTACTGAAACCAAAGGTGCGTGGTCAAGATCGTTTTTGGACTTTTTGGGGGCTTTTTGGCGGCGCGGTCGCCCGTGATCCAAATGCAAACCGCCTCGCGCAGCACGTTACTGGGAAAACACCGGCGGTGGGAGGGCTGTGCAGGAGCACCTCAATCCATGTAACTCCGGAGGATCCTTTGACAGCCACCCCGGCGGAAGACCAGAATCCGGGCGTCCCGGGTGGGACGGTTCGCCGGTTTTGTTATCGTGCGCGTCGAAACCTTGAACCGCGCGATTGGAGCGCCGGCCTCCGGGCACGGCACGATGAAGGAGCGAGTTCAACAACGCGCCGCGCCCGGAGGCCGGCGCTCCGGTTCGTGGAGAGTTCTCTCGGCATTATGAAAAAGTTCTTGTTGCGAGTTCTTCGTTGGGGCGCGGTGCTGCTTCTGGTGGTTGTGACAGCGGTGGTGGTGCGCGGCATTTATGCGTTTCGCGACCGCGTGCCGGGCTACTCGCTCGATTTGAAAATTGACGCGGCGAAGTCGCGTGCGGACCCGCGACCGTTGCGTGTTGGTTTCGGCCGGGTGAAGATAAATCCCGATCTCACCGACCCAAAACGGCCCGTCTGGGTGGCCGGCTTTAGTCAGCACCGCGCGGCCACCGCCATGCATGACGACCTTTGGGCGATTGCCTGCGTGCTGGACGACGGCCATTCGCGAGTGGGCGTTGTCGGCCTTGATGCCATCGGCTTCTTCCATGACGACGTGGTGGCGGTGCGACGCGGCTGCGCCACGGAGTGGAAGCTCGATTACACCATCGTCTGCTCGATGCATAATCATTCCACTCCCGACCTGATGGGGCTATGGGGGCCGGACTTCCTGCACAGCGGCGTGGATGCACACTATCGCCAGCAGGTCATCGCCGCCGCAAGCAAGGCGCTGGCCGACGCGGTGGCCGCGCTGCAACCGGCGCGCGTCGCGTTTCACGAAATCCCCACGCCTGCCGACGGTCTGGTGGCCGACACACGCAAGCCGATTGTCTTCGATCCCGATATTCGCGTGATGCATTTCACCAGCGCGACAAATGAAGCCACAATCGGGACGATCGTCGGTTGGGCCAACCACCCGGAGACGCCGTGGGGCAAGAACACGGAGATCACGGCGGACTACTGCGGTTATTTGCGCAGCACGCTGGAACATGGTTTCACGCACGAGGGCCGCGCCCTGGCCGCGGGCGTGGGCGGCATTCACCTTTACATCAATGGCGCTGTTGGCGGGCTGATGACCACCCATCCCAGCGTAACGGTGCGCGATCCCTATCTGAACCAGGACTTCAAAGAGCCTTCGCACGAGAAATCCCGCGCCGTCGGACACCAACTCGCCACGCGAATCCTGCCGAAGCTCGCGGAAACAAACTCAGCTTCGATTGACTCCGCACCCATCGGCATCCGCGCGCGCACGATCGAAATGCCCGTGGAGAACAAAATGTTTCTGGCCGCAGCGTATCTCGGCTTGATTGATCGCGGACACGTGCGTTGGAAAACGATGCGCACCGAGGTCGCGCTCGTGACCATTGGCGAAGCCAGCATCGTCTGCGTGCCCGGCGAGATTTATCCCGAGATCGTCAACGGCGGCATCGAGCATCCGCCCGGCGCTGACTTCGACATCGAGCCGGTGGAAGTTCCGCCATTGCGGGAGCTCATGCCCGGGCGCATCAAGTTTGTCTTCGGTCTGGCGAATGACGAACTTGGCTATCTGATTCCCAAGAGCGAGTGGGATGTGAAACCTCCCTATCTCTACAACTCCAACGGCCACGTTTACGGTGAGATCAATTCCTGCGGACCGAACGCAGGGCGGCTTGTGCATGCGGCGCTGGCAGAACTCTGCCGGGAAACAAAACCCGC
>CAZNOE010000424.1:0-5593 GCA_964574525.1 uncultured Bifidobacteriaceae bacterium | reverse complement strand
AGTCGGCGTGGGCGGGGACTTCGAGGTCGGTGGTCACGCCTGCTCTTGGGACGGCATTTGCGGATTGGGCATGATCGAACCCGGCGTTTCAGATCTTGTTCACTTCGCTCGGTCATCGGTTGTTTCAGGTCCGCCGCCAAATTGCTTCCAATACGCTTCCTTGAAGGAATTCACTTTGGGTCCGACGGCCCTCTCGTTTTCCAGGGCGGGAAGGATCTCACCCCACCACTGGTCATAGGCCGCGCGCATTTTACTCAGCACAGCAGGGAACTCGGAAATCACATTTCTCGTTTCAGCGGGATCGGTCTTGAGATCGTAAAGTTCTGCGTCGTTCACCAGTTGGAAGCGGGCATTACGCACCGAGCAATTGACGAACTTCGACGCTTCAGCTTTGCCTTTCTCCCATCGGCCGACGTGCGTGAATAGAAAACGGTCAGGCCAATCAGCTTTCGGGTCTTTGAGCAGCGGAACAAGACTGCGTCCGTCGAGCTTCAGCCCTTTCGGCACTTTGCCGCCTGCGATCTCAGCCAGCGTCGGGAAGATGTCTATGTGAGCAGTGAGCGCGTCGCAATCCCGCCCGCCGTGGAATCCCGCCGGCCAGCGCCAGAACGACGGTACGCGCGTGCCGCCTTCATAGGGCGTGACCTTCGCGCCGCGCATCCCGGCGTTGAACACTTTTACGCCCGCCGTGCCGCCGTTGTCCGTCATGAAGATGACCAGGGTGTCGCGTGCTATGTTCCACTCATCCAGCTTCGCAAGCAGCCGCCCGAAGTTGTCATCAATGTTCTCAATCATGCCGTAAAACTTCGCGACGTTCGTGTCCACTTTGCCCGCGTAGTGCTTTGCGTATTCTTCAGGACACTGAAGCGGGGCGTGGGGCGCGTTGGGTGTGATGTAGGTAAAAAACGGCGTCTTGTCTTTGCGCTTCGCGTCCATCCAGTTCAACGCCTGGCCAAAAAATACGTCGGTGCAGTAGCCTTTGGTTTTCTCAAATCGGCCATTGTGCCGGATGGCGGGATCGAAATAGGTGTTGCCGGGCGCGTCGCCGCAACTGCCCACGTATGTCTGCCCGATGCCGCCCGCGCCGTGAATGAAAACTTCATCGAAGCCCCGGCGGCCAGGTTGATACGCCGCCTCGTCTCCGAGATGCCACTTGCCGAAAATGCCCGTGGTGTAGCCAGCAGACTTGAGGACCTGCGCGATGGTCGTCGCTTTAAGGCTCATCCGCTCGCGTTCGTTGATCGTATGAGTGACGCCGGAGCGGAACTCATGTCGCCCCGTCATCAGAGCGCAACGCGTCGGCGCACAGGTTGGGCTGACATGAAAGTCCGTGAACCGTATGCTCTCTTTGGCGAACGCGTCAATGTGCGGCGTCCTGATAATTGGATTTCCTGTGAATCCCAAATCGCCATAGCCCTGGTCATCGGTCATCACGAGCACGATGTTTGGCCGCGACGCCGCAATGGCGGTGGCGGGGACACCCATCAGTACAAAGCCGATGAATAATGTGAGAACAAGAAAGAGTTTTGCCGCGACCGCTGATGTTGTCTTCATTTCAACGTTTGGAGATAAGCGAACAAATCCGTGACCTCGCCCGGCTGCAATCCTTCCAGCAACCCGTCCGGCATCATGCTCCGATTCGTGAACTCGGCCCGGCGCACCTTGTTCATCGCGAGGCGAGTGTCTTCGACGTTCGGTCGCCGCAGCACGATCGCCTCTTTGTCCTGTGAAATCAGAATGCCGTCCATAACTTCGTCGTCTTTCAACTCCACGCGGAAGATGCGGTAGCCCGCTTCCTTGGCGGCGTTCGGCGTGAGCAGGTTGCGCAGCAGGGCTTCGATGCCGGACGCGCCCGCACCGTTCAACACCGGTCCGACCTGGCCACCTTGCCCGCCCATCGAATGGCAGCTCATACAGATGTTCGTAAATAAATTCCTGCCGTGCTTTGGGTCGCCGTGCTGCTCCGCGAGAATACGGAACCTGGAGAACTTTTCAGCCAGCGCCGTAGCTTCTGCGGAATTCAGAAGCGGCGGGAAATCCGACGTCTTCACAATTTTTGTGCCCGGCTGAAGGTTCTTCCAATCCGCGCCCGAGAAGCAATGCACAAGCCCTTTGGGTCTCGCCTCGCCTTCGAAGCTGCGATCAAAGTCCGCGCGAATTTCATCCGCCGTTCGCGCGTGGTGCCACACGCGAAATTCGCTCAACCATCCTGCGGTTCCCCTCGCCGGCGCGGTCCACCCCACGCGCAAGTGCTCGAACTTTTGCGGAGCGGACTTGCCCTGGTCGGTGTCCAGTTCGCCATTCTGGTAAATGCGAAACAGTCCGTTCGCATCCCGGGTTACGGCGATGTGCGTCCATACCTCGGGAGTCATTTTCTTTTTCGCCACAATGACATCGTGCAACTCAGGCCCCGCCCACACACGGAATTGTTCGCCAAAGAAATTCATATCGAGCACGCCGGGCGCGCCAAGGATGCCGTCATTGTTGTCAATGCCGGGATCGAGCTTCACCCATGTTTCGACGGTGAACGGCCCGTCGAGCGTGATGTCGCTATCCACCCACGCGTTGTCTTTGCCGTCGAGCCGCAGCACCGGGCGAAACAGCGATGCCATTGCGGACATCAACGCCGCGAGCTCCTCGTCCTCGCCGAGAACGGCGTGCAATTTTTCGAGCGTCGCTGCATCGACATCGCTTCTGCTCAACGCGCCGTTCTTCACCGCCTTGACGACTGTGGATGCCCCGTTCTTTGTGCCCGCCAGACCACTCATCGCCGAGCGGCGTTGCGACGCATTCAACTCCGGCCAAAGCTTGATTACGAACGAGGGAGCGCGCTCGCTCTTCGACGCCGTCAAAGCGCCCAGGGCATCGTCGCGCAATGCCTGCGAATCCCTGGCGAGTTTCGCAAACAGCTCAGCTTGCGGGGCATTCATTTCGCGCAGCGCACGCAATGCGAGGAGTTGCCGCTCGATAGTCGCGCCCGCGTCGTTTAGCAACGCCACGAGTTGTGGCTCCAAGCTGGTAAGCTTGAAGGCCGAAGCAAGCCGCATTGCCAACTCGCGCGCAGCATCATCACCCGTCCACAACGAACTCGCCGTGTGTTCAAGCAGGGGCGTCAACTTTGCGCTGTCGATGCGCGCCCGCAGGTTCAGCAAAGCCTCCAGTGTCGCCAAACGCGTCGTCGGAGTTTGGAGCAGGGCTTCGAGCGCATCCGCGACACCTGGCTCATCCGGAAACTGCGCGAGGCGCAGAACCTCTTCCTGCCCGACACTCAATGGTTTTCCCGAAGCAGAACTGTTCGTGAACCACGGCAGCATCCCGGCGAGACGCCGCGCACTCGTTTTCTGATCGAGCGCGAGCGTAGCGAGCAACGTGTTCTCCCGCGCCCGTCCCTGCGAGTCGAACGCGATAAATTCCGCCGTTATCTTCGGCTGCTGTTCGAGAAACATCCGCACGAGATAACGCTCGAACTCCCGCTCGTACGCTTCGCGAACCTTGATCGGCTTGCCGTTGTGGGTGCTCCTGCCCATCGGCGCGTCGAGAGAGGCGAGATCCATTGAGTTGATCAGAACCCGCACGGCGTTTGCGGCCTCCTGACTGTCTTTATCGGCGGAAGAGTTCGCCAAAAAACGGCCCGCCACGCGTATGAGCTCAGCGCGCACTTCCGGGTCTGGATCGTGAGGAATCGGCGATTGATAGAACATCCCGCCCGGCGGCAAACCCGCCTCGCCGCACGCCCGCACGGCCTCGCGGCGCACATTCCGGTTCGCATCGTCAAACAGCGGCTTGAGCAACCTGGCGTCTGTTTGCTTCAAGCCCATCAAGGACCAGAGCGCGCCAATGCGCCGCGCCGGCGGGGCGGATAAATCCGCGACCGTGTTCTTAAGTTTCGGTGCGAGGTCAATGAGTTGCCGGTCCACGATGGCCTGCCACGCGAGGTGGTGTTGCCTGAGAGAATCGCCTCCGAGCCTGGCGAGCAATTCGTCACCGCTCAGTTTCGTGAAGTCCGCCACCACAAACGGTTTTTGCTGGCTGTGTTTCACGCGCCAGATGCGGCCACGCTTCTTGTCGCGGTCAGGATGATTGCGCGGCACTTCGTTGTGGGAAATAATCTTGTTGTACCAATCCACAATATAGAGGCAGCCGTCCGGCCCGAAGTGAATGGACACGGGCCGAAACATCTCGTCACTCGACTGGATGAAGTCGGGAAACTTCTGCAATCTGTAGCGCGGACCATCACGATGAATTTTGATGGCCTGGATTTTCCGCGTGATGGGATTGGCGACATACATCACATCCGCGTAGGCTTCGGGCCAGGCGCCGTGCGCATCGCTAAGGGCCAGGCCGCTTAATCCAGTCCCGCCCATTTGAAAGTCGGGCGCAGTGCCCGGAAATTCCGGAGCGTAACTCTTCCACTGGCCGCCGGAGCAGCCGGGGTAATTCGCATATTCGTGGAAGGGCATGACCGGATAGCCGAAATCGTTCGCCTCCTGAATGAAACACTCGCCCGCGGCAGTGAGCACAAGTCCCCAGATATTGCACGGTCCTTGCGATGTGATGTCGAAGTCCGAACCGTCATAGCGGAAGCGCGCCATGCGTGTCTGATCGAATTGCTTTTCTGCGCCGCGCGTCGTGCGGACCTTGCCGTAGTTAAACGCACCCTGCGCCATCCATATCCAGTTCCCAGGCGCGCGCGTGAACTGATGCGGAAACAAGTGGGAATCCTGCACGCCAAAACCGGTCAGGATCACGTCGCGATGGTCGGCCTTGCCATTGCCGTCTGTGTCGCTGAGGAAAAGGATGTCCGAACCGTGCTGGACATAGACGCCGTTTTTGTAAGGAAGAATTCCCAACGGAATCGCGAGTCCTTCCGCAAAGACGCGCGGTTTTGGCGAGTAACCCGTCGGCGAACCGGCATCGCGCTCGAACACGAGCACTTTATCCCTCGCGCGGCTGGCATAAAGTTCCTTGGCGACCGCCGGACTCTCGTTCGCGTCCACCGGATATTCGAGCGCGGTCATGCTCCACAGGCGGCCCTGCGTGTCCCAATCCACTGTCACGAATTTGCCGATGCCGTCCGACTCGCTCGCGACTAACTCAATCTCAAATCCGGGTGGCAGGACGAACGCCGCCCTCTCTTCCTCCGGCGTGAGGGGTGATGCGTTCGCGCCCTTTTTTGGCTCTGGCGCGCCGAAGAATTTCCTGCCGGGCGGGGTGGGTGGAAGTTCTTCGATCGTGATGTCTTTCACTTGAACGAGCGCTTTGCCTCCGCCATGGACCTGGATGCCCAGCTTTCCCCAATCCGGAATAGTCGCATCGTTCTCCGTGTAATCGGCGCCTTGCACGCCGTTGATCCAGGTCGTGATGCGCTGCCCATCCGCGCGGATCACATACTCATTCCAGTCCTGGCGTTTGATCACTGGCCCTAACGCCGTCATGTCCGATGGCGACATCACTTTGTTGCGGCGCGATTCGTCATAGACGGCCCCCCACCAGTTGGGATCGCCGAAATCGCATTGGTAACCCGCCATTTCGGAATTCCTGGGCACGCGCTGCGAACGAATCTGAAAGCCGCTATTGATGAAGCCCTCCTTGC
>CAZNOE010000423.1:0-5617 GCA_964574525.1 uncultured Bifidobacteriaceae bacterium | reverse complement strand
TTCAAACGCGGCAGCACCATTCCGATTCAGATCCACGCGCTGGGCTGCACCGCGGATGTGACCTCCAACGCCAACGTGATTGGCAAGGTGACCGTGTTTGGTGATTCGAATTGCGACGGCGCCGCCGATGCCAATGCCGCGCCGATTGAGTTCAACGGAGTCGGCGGCGGTGGCGGCGTGATGGACAAGATTGGCGGGCATTTGAAATACAACGTGGACACGAAGACGTTCCCCACGACCACGCAGTGCTATATCCTGCGGGTGACGGTCACGGACACCAGCACCGGCGAAGAAAAGTTCGAGGAAGTTCTGCTCCAGGCGAAGTAAATCTAAGAAACCACGAATGAACACCAATGCACACGAATCCAAGCGGCGGAACCCAGATTCGGCACTCGGTGCCAGCGTTCACCGTTTGGTGATTTGGTTTTGCTGCCTGAAAACACGCGAGGGCGTCTGGGTTCATTGGTGTTCATTCGTGGTTGTTTTGAATAGTTACAACTAAGAGGCAATGATGAAAACTTTGAAATGGAGCTTGTGGGTCGTGCTCGTCAGCGGCTTGGGCCTCTCGACGGTGATGCTTCTCACCCGTTCGCCCAGCCCGCTGGACGTGGATGCGAATGAGACCACGGATGCGAATGAGCCAAGTCAAGCAGTCGAGCGAGATCAACCAGAAGTTTATCAGCCCGCCCCTTTGGCACCAGTTCCTGTTCGCAAGCTGGCTTCTGTGGTTCCGCTGGCGCCAGACCAAACTGACGTGCCTGTGGCTGACATTGCATCGCAGCCCGCCAACGTGATGCGGGTTCGGGCGGACCAGGTGCTGGCGAAGGTCAACGCCAAACCCATTCAACTGAAAGACCTGGCTCCGCTCGAAGCGCAGGAAACCGAGAAGACCATGACGCCGGAGGAGTACGAGTCACGGTTGAACCGGGCGATGGAAATGGAGTTGACCTTGCAAGCAGCCACGGCTCAAGGGGTGGACTTGAGTGCCGAACAAAAGAAACGATTGGACAGCATTGCGCAAAAACATGAAGCAACCTTCCGGGAATACGGGAAGCAGGGCATCACCTGGAGTTCGCTCACTGCGGCACAACTGGAATTTGAACAGCGGTTGACCGCCGCGCTGATGTTGCAGCAGAACCTCGTCGCCAAGGAAGCCAAAGTGAAGCCCAGCCAGGACGCTGCAACCCAGGCGCGGTACGAGGATGCTTTGCGCGCACTGCTTGTCCGGCTCAAATCCACCGGGAACATCGGGACTTGAAACCAGCCTCGTAGCGGGATCGGGACAAGGTCGAATACTTCGACCACCGTATCACTATCTTTTATCCTAAAAAGTTTTGTTTTCCGGCGCCAACATTCTGGCAAGCCCACCGCCGCGCAGGGGAAGAAAAGTATGGCAAGGGAATGATTGTCAGAGGAATCTGAAATAATTCCGCTGACAAACATTCCTCTGCCACCTCGGTTTCCGTGAATCTCCGCGCTCTGGGCTGCTTGGGTTTGGAATTCGTTTGGTTGCGGCTGCGCCGCGCGGTGATCAATGCGGTTCTGCGCCAACCGTGGTTTGCACTTCGCCTTCCATCGCGACCCGAGAAAATTGGATCGCTGTCCATCGCTGTTGAGAATTGTTTGCCAAGAGTAATTTCCGGATGACCCCTCACCCCGTCCCTCCCATGAACCTCCGAGTTGCGGCAGGCGGGGACGCCTGCCGTAGCGGGCGTGCGTCCCGCCGCCCGGATGGGACATGGCATCAATCAACGACGCAGGATTCTTCACCAGCCTCGAGGTCTTCGCACGTCCCGTCCGCCGGGCGAGACGCCACGGCTCTACGGCAGGCGGGGACGCCCGCCGCTACGGTTCAGTGTTCACCGCGCGAATAATCTCTTCCCATCCGATGGGTGGCTGAAGGCGGGTGAGGGGTTTGCGTGTTCCCATCCGGAAATTCATTTTTGCAACTCGGTCCGTAAAAATTGACGTTTGCGTTCGCTGCCTATTTCACTAAGCTGGCACGGATAGGCATGAAGATTTTTGTTGATGGCAAATATTTCGACGAGCGCAACGCGAAGATTTCCGTGTTCGACCACGGATTGCTTTACGGCGACGGCATCTTTGAAGGCATTCGCGCTTACAACGGCCGCGTGTTCAAGCTCAAGGAGCACATTGACCGGCTGTTTTGCTCGGCAAAATCCATCCTGCTGACGATGCCGATGTCGCACACCGAAGTCATGCGCGCTACCGTGGAGACCTGCCGCAAGAATAAGCTTCGCGACGGCTATATCCGGCTCGTTGTCACGCGCGGCGTGGGCACGTTGGGGTTGAATCCGAACCGGTGCAAACGCGGGTCGGTCATCATCATCGCGGGGAAAATTCAACTTTATCCGCCGGCGTTTTATCAACGCGGAATGGAGATCGTGACGGTGCCGACGACGCGCAATCTGCACAGCGCGCTGAGTCCGGCGATCAAGTCGCTGAATTATCTGAACAACATTCTCGCGAAGATCGAGGCGAACAACGCGGGTTGCGAAGAGGCGATCATGTTGAACGCGGATGGTTATGTGGCTGAATGCACGGGGGACAATGTTTTCATCGTCAAGGAAGGCCGCGTTTATACACCGCCACTTTCGGCTGGAGCGCTGCATGGCATCACACGACGCGTGGTGATGGAGATCGCCGAGGAATCCGGCTATCCGGTCTCCGAGCCGAACCTGACGCGCTACGATTTGTTCAACGCCGATGAGTGTTTTCTGACGGGCACGGGCGCGGAGATTGTGCCCATCGTGAAGATTGATGGCCGTGTGATCGGCAACGGCAAACCCGGGCCCGTGACGCAGAAACTTAGCGGGCAATACCACGCCTTGACGAAAGTGTCGGGCGAGCCGATATGGAGTTAGTGAAAAGTTAAATGAGTCAAATGAGTCAAATGAGTGCGAGCCAACATAAACGATTCACCGATTTAACCATTTAACTCGTTTAACGATTTAACGGATTTAACGGATTTAACGAACATGCTTTGTTCTATTTGCAAAGAGAAACCCGCCACCGTGTTCCTGACGGACATCAAGGGCGATAAAGTGCACAAAGTGGACCTGTGCGAGGAGTGCGCCAAGAACAAGGGAGTGAATGATTCCACGTTCGCGCTCGCGGACATGTTGCTCGGCTTGGGCGCGTCGCAGGAAATCGAGCAGGCTTCCGGCGGCGTGGAAATCAAATGCCCGCAATGCGGCTTTACGCAAGCGGACTTCAAGAAATCCGGCCGGCTCGGTTGCGCGGAGTGTTACAAGAGCTTTGCCGACGGCCTCGAAGGATTGCTCAAATCCATGCACAAGGGTACGCGGCACGCGGGCAAAGTGCCCGAAGGTTTGCGCCAGACGCGTGATTTGTCGGATCGCCTGAAATCGTTACAGCAAAAGCTGGCCAAGGCGATTGAGGATGAGAACTTCGAGCAGGCGGCTTCTTTGCGCGATGAAATCAAACAGATGAACACCCGTCTGGCGGGTCCCGTGACGACATGAGCAAAATGCAACTGCACGAATTCCTCGTGTCGCCCGCAGAAACTGCGCGCCGCAAGGGGCCGCATGACCGCATCGTGATGTCGAGTCGCGTCCGCCTGGCGCGCAACCTGAAGGAGAGCGCCTTTCCCGGCTGGGCCAAGAAGCCCGAGCGCATTCGCATCCTGGAGTTGATCCGGCCGGCGGTGGAACATCTGCCGGAGTTGAGCGGAGCGTTCTCGGAGACGATGGACAATCTCAGCACGCTGGACAAACAGCTTTTGGTGGAGCGCCATCTCATCAGCCGGGAACACGCCGCGAAAAGCGCGGGCAGCGGCCTCGTGCTGAATCGTGAGGAAACTTTCTGCGTGATGATCAACGAAGAGGATCATTTGCGCATGCAGGCGTTGCGTCCCGGGCTGCAGTTGCGCCAGGCGTGGTCCGCGATTGATCATCTGGACTCCCAACTCGAGAGCCAGTTGAATTACGCCTTCAGCAACGAACTGGGCTACTTGACGGCTTGTCCGACCAATCTCGGCACGGGCATTCGTGTCAGCGCCATGTTGCATCTCCCGGGCCTCGTGCTCGCGGAACAGATCAACCCGATCATCCAATCCGTGAACAAACTGGGCCTCGCCGTGCGCGGGCTTTACGGCGAAGGCACTGAGGCATTGGGCAATGTCTTTCAAGTGTCAAATCAGATGACACTGGGCGAGTCCGAGAGCACGATTGTTGAGCGCCTGGAAAAAGTGCTGGCACAGATCATCGAGCACGAGGAGAACGCGCGCGGCACGCTCATGGATAAGAAGGCGAAGATGGTCCATAACCACATTGGCCGCGCGTATGGCATCCTGGCCAACGCCCATAGTATTTCCTCCAAAGAGACAATGAACTTGCTGTCCTTGATGCGTTTGGGCGGTGATCTCGGCTCGTTCCCCGGAATGGACCGTTCACTGGTGGACGAACTTTTCATCCTGACGCAGCCGGCGCATCTGCAAAAGCAGCATGCGGAGAAGCTCTCCGCCGAGGAACGCGATCTGCTGAGAGCAGACATGTTGCGGGACCGATTGCAACCGATCCGCCGCCCGGTCGCCAAGCCCGGCGGCGCGGGCGGAACGGGATTGGACAAAGCCGAAAAATCGTAGCAACTTGCAGCACCTATGAGCGAAGAAGCCATGAACAACTTCACGCCGCGCGCACAACAAGTGCTCGCGCTGGCGCGCAAGGAAGCGGACCGTTTCAATCACAATTTCGTCGGCACCGAGCACCTGTTGCTGGGCCTCATCAAGCTGGGGCAGGGCGTCGCCGTCAACGTGCTCCAGAAGATGCACCTCGATCTCGAAACCGTCCGCATGGAAGTCGAGAAACAGGTTGGCACGGGCCCGGACCAGAAAATGATCGGCAACATTCCGTACACGCCGCGCGTCAAAAAAGTCCTCGCGCTGGCGCAGAAGGAAGCCCGCGCGCTCAATCATACTTACGTCGGCACCGAGCACATCCTGCTTGGCCTGCTCCGCGAAGGCGATGGGGTCGCCGCGCGTGTTTTGAAAAACCTCGACGTGGACATCGAGCAGACCCGCCAGGAAATTTTGAAGGAACTCGATCCGAACTTTGCCGCGCACGAAGAACAGGCGTCCGGCGAAACGCCGGAGAAACCTGCTGCTCCCGGCGAGAAAAAAGGCGAAGTCAAAACTCCGGCGCTCAAAGCGTTTGGTCGCGACCTCACCGAGATCGCGCGCAAAGGCGAGATGGATCCGGTCATTGGCCGCCGCAACGAAATCGAGCGCGTCATCCAGATTCTTTGCCGCCGCACGAAGAACAATCCCGTGTTGCTCGGCGAAGCCGGCGTGGGCAAGACCGCCATCGTCGAGGGCCTGGCCCAGGAAATCGCCAAGGGCAATGTGCCGGAATTGCTGCGCGACAAGCGCGTGATCACGCTCGACCTCGCGCTCATGGTGGCCGGAACGAAATATCGCGGCCAGTTCGAGGAACGCATCAAGGCCGTGATGGATGAAATCCGCCGCTCGAAGAACATCATTCTTTTCATTGACGAGCTGCACACGATTGTCGGTGCGGGCAGCGCGGAAGGCACGATGGACGCCTCGAACATCATCAAGCCTGCGCTCAGCCGCGGC
>CAZNOE010000422.1:0-5625 GCA_964574525.1 uncultured Bifidobacteriaceae bacterium | reverse complement strand
CGGTAGCGTGTCAACGGGTCGCGATCCACGCTTACCTCCAGTTCAATCAGCCGGGAGACAATTCCGCGACTGATCACCACGTCATTGAGAGCCGTCTCCTGGATTTGGCGGCCATGGCAGTTGCCCGTCGCTTCGATCAAGGCGCGCTTTTCAAATTTGAATTCGCCGCGCCAGACGAGTTTGAGCGCGCGCTCCAGTTCGTCCGAAGGCACGGCGGTGAGAAAACCCAGTCCGCCGATATTGATGCCGAGCATGGGTGTCGGCGACCCCGCGATATCGCGCGCCACGCGCAGCATTGTTCCGTCGCCGCCCAGGACGATGAGAAGGTCAACCTGACGCGCGAGAGCGGCGGCCTCGGGATAAACGGGGCCTTTCAGGTTGGCCAGTCGCGCCGTCGCGCCGTCGCTGAAAACGGCGCGTCCGGCGGCGCGGACCAGTCTGGCCGCGCGTTTGACGGCATCGGCGCAGGAAATCTTTTCGGAGTTTCCAATCAATCCGACGCGTTGGATTCTGTCAGCCAGCTTTTTCAATCAGCACCAGAAATTCTTTGTTTCCCGCCGGGCCGAGCAGGGGAGATTCAGTCACGCCGCGCCAAAGCAACTGCTTCTGTGCCGTGACGAATTCCTGCAACTCGCGCAGGATGCGTTCATGGATGGCCGCGTCGGTAATCACGCCCGCGCCTTTGTCGGCCTCCGCCTTCCCGGCTTCAAACTGCGGCTTGATCAACGCGACGATTCTACCGGACGGACGCAACAATGCAACGGCAGCCGGAAGGATTTTGCGCAGGGAAATGAAGGAGCAATCAATGACGGCGAGGTCGGCGGGCCCGAACGCGCCGGGAACGTGTGCGGGAGTGAGGTGGCGGGCATTGGTTTTTTCCATCACGACCACGCGCGCGTCGCGCCGCAGTCTCCAGGCGAGTTGGCCGTGCCCGACATCCACGGCGCAAACGCGGATAGCGCCCGCCTGCAGCAGGCAATCCGTGAAGCCGCCCGTCGAAGCGCCAAGGTCAATGGCGGTGTGACCGGTCACGTCGAGTTGAAAGTGGCGGAGCGCGTATTCGAGTTTGAGACCGCCGCGACTGACGTATCTTTCCGCAGCAGCGAGCGAGAGTTGGTCGTCAGGTTTGACGAAGTCGCTGGGTTTTTTGGCCGGCTGGCCGTTGATGAGGGCCTGCCCCGCCATGATGGCACGCTTGGCCTTTTCGCGGCTCTCGCACAGCCCGCGTTCAACCAGGGCCTGGTCCAGACGACGCATGGAGCGAGGTTAACCTACGCCGCAAGTGATTTCACGAACAGTTCGCTTGAGCACCAATATCGTCCCGGTGAGCACTTCGCTTGCGATGCATTGCGCCAAACAGGATCGCGGGCAAGCGGGTTGCCTACGATTTGCCCGAGGAAAAAATTCGGGCTTGGACTTCGTGATAGCTGTGCAGAAACATGGCATTGTCCGCGACCGCCTTCTCGATGAGTTGTTTGATGAGGAACATCTCCGAACTGTTGATGACGGCATGGACGCTTTGCCGGAAGGCCTGCATTGGCGTAAAGGTCTGGAACGATTCGCCGAAAAGGATGATGGTCGCGTGCCGGCGTTGATTCATGGGCATTTGCTGAAGGGATTGCAGCGTGAGATTTTCTTCCAACGTGTTCGCGGCGAAACGCTCTTCGAGGATGACCACCTGATAACGCGCCTGGCTGAACCGGATGAGAAAATCACCGTGGGTCGCCGCGGTGTGGACTTTGTAGCCCAGCTCCTGCAATGCCGTTTTGGCGCCTTCGAGCCATTCTGGGGTCGAGAACGCGAGCAGGGCCGGCTTGTCGGTCGCGCCGACGAAATCAAACGCGTCGCTCATTCTTATTTAATTTTGAGGGTTTTCGGAATGGGCGGGCCGGCATGGCCCGACTCGCCGCTCTTCATGCGCAGCGAGGCCATCGTGGTCGTGGATTCGCCGCGCGCTTTCCTGATATTGTCAATGCCGCGCGTGACCTGACCGCGTTTGGTGCAATAAAGCAGCGCTGTCTCCTCGGCAATCTTCCCCTGCTCGTAGGCTTCGAGGCACGAGAAGTCGAACGTGCGCCAGCCGAACGGCTGACTGGCTTCAATGATCTCGTAAAAGCTTTTGCCCTCACTTTCCCCGAGGCGGATTGACTCCTGGGTGCGGAGACTGGAACCCATGATCTCCAGGACCGCATGCCGGCCGCCGCCGATCTGGGGCACGAGCCGTTGACTGACGATCCAGCGGAGCGTGTCGGCCAGCCGCGCGCGAATCTGTTCCTGCTCCTCGATTTCAAACATGCCGAGAATGCGATTGATGGTCTGGCCGGCATCAATCGTGTGCAGCGTGCTGAGCACGAGGTGGCCGGTCTCGGCAGCACTCAGAGCGATGCTGACCGTTTCGCGGTCACGCATTTCCCCAACGAGAATTACCTTCGGCGCCTGGCGCAACGCAGCGCGCAAGCCGCTGGCAAACGTGTCGAAATCAATTCCCAGTTCGCGTTGGTTGAACGTCGCGCAATTATGCGGGTGAACGTATTCGACCGGGTCTTCGAGCGTGATGACATGGACGGGCTTGGTCCGGTTGATTTCGTGCAGCACGGCGGCCAGGGTCGTGGACTTTCCGGAGCCGGTCGCGCCGGTCACGAGGACCAGGCCGGTTTTTTCATGGGGCAGGAGTTTGACCGCTTCCGGAAGTTGCAACGATTCAAGGCTCGGAATGACGGTGTTCAGCTTCCGGCAAACAATCGAGTAGTGGCCGCGCTGGGAAAAGACGTTGACGCGGAAGCGGGCTTTGTCCGAAAGAGCGTAGGAGGAGTCGCACGAGCCACGCCGCAGCAAATCCTCGATATGCCACAGGTTTTCGCCGACCAGATTCAGGGCGATCGTCTCGGACTGAAACGGGGTCAGCCTCTCGATTGGGGGATCGGTGGTGACAGGTTTCAATTCGCCGATGGATTCGACCTGAAAAGGTCTGTTCACGGTGAACAACAGGTCGGAAACCTCCTCCTGCGAATCCAGCATGGTGGTCAGAATGGAATCCAGTTCAGGCCGGCGCATAACTCAAAGCTCCTCGTCTTCAGGCGGATGTGGCAGCAACGTCCGGAATTTTTTCTTATCAATGCATTTGTCGTAGGCCTCTTCGGGCGAAATGCGCTTCATCCGGAGGTGCTCCATTATCGCGTCGTCGAGCGGTTGATTGCCCAGTCTCTTGCCTACTTGAATCATGCCGGGAATCTGGTGCGTTTTGCCTTCGCGCACCAGGTTGGCAATGGCCGTGGTAAACACGAGGATTTCCAGGGCCGCCACGCGGCCCTTCTTGTCAATCCGCTTGAAAAGGTTCTGCGCCACGATTCCCTTGAGCGACTCGGACAACGTCGCGCGCACCTTGTTCTGCTGATCGGCCGGGAAAACGTCAATGATGCGGTCCACCGTCTTGGCGGCGCTGGGCGTGTGCAACGTTCCGAAAACCAGATGCCCCGTGTTGGCCGCCAGGATCGCCAGTTCGATGGTCTCCAGGTCGCGCATTTCTCCAATCAGAATGATGTCCGGGTCCTCACGCATTGCGCCGCGCAGACCTGACGAAAAGGACTTGGTATGCACGCCCACCTCGCGATGGTTCACGAGGCAGTTCTTGCTGTCGTGGACGAATTCGATCGGGTCTTCGAGCGTGACGATGTGGTCCTTGCGATTCTTGTTACAGTAGTCGAGCATCGCGGCCAGCGTCGTGGACTTGCCCGAACCCGTCGGCCCGGTCACCACGACCAAACCCTTGTGCATCATGCAGAACTTCTTCAGCACGACAGGCAACGGCGCGTCGAACTTCTCGAAATCCTCGAAGGAAAGGACCTTGCTCGGAATTTGCCGGAACACCGCGGCGATCCCGCTTTTCTGATTGAAGAAATTCGCGCGGAACCGCGACACATTGGGAATCTCGTAGCCGAAGTCCACGTCACCGGTTTCTTCGAAAACTTTGATCTTGTACTCCGGCGCGATTTCGTAGAGCATCGTCTTGAGCGTGTCGTTGTCGAGCGGTGGGTGATCCACGCGATGCAGCTCGCCGTTGATGCGGAGCATGGGATTATTGCCTGACGACAGATGAACGTCGGAGGCCTTCTGCTCGAACATCAAGTTGAAGAAAGCGTCAATCTTTGCCATAAATTTCTTTGCGGGCCGAGCGCTTATTAGCTAAATCCGCACCACACTGCAAGCCCTACAGCTTTTGAACACTGCTGCCGACAAAATCCGCGCCGAAATCGCGGAGCGTGGCGTGATTTGCTTCGCACGTTTTATGGAACTGGCGCTCTATTGTCCAGATTGTGGATTTTATGAAAAGGAAAATGACACCATCGGCCGGCGCGGCGATTTCTACACGAGCGTCAGTGTTGGCCCGCTGTTTGGCGAATTGCTGGCCTTTCAGTTTGCCGTGTGGTTGGCCGAACGCGGAACGGGGAACGCGGAACGGGGAACCTTGCCGATGCAGATTGTCGAAGCCGGTGCGCACGATGGGCGGCTGGCAAATGATGTTTTGAATTGGCTGAGACTCCGGCGCCCCGCGCTGTTCGAGCAGATCGAATACTGCATCATCGAGCCCTCCGCGCGCCGGCAGGAGCGCCAGCGGAAGACCCTGGCCGGGCTCGCGCCCCGCGTCCGCTGGGTCGCTGGCCCCGGTTGTCTCGGCGATGATTCAACGGGCGCCGTTTCCAATCCGCAATCCGCAATCCGCAATCCACAATTGAACGGCGTGATCTTTTCCAACGAACTACTGGACGCCATGCCTGTCCACCGATTGGGATGGGACGCCCGGCGGCGCGAATGGTTCGAGTGGGGAGTGGCATTTGACGGCGGAAACTTTGCCTGGACACGAATGCCAAAGACTTCTCACGCCTCACCCCTCGCGCCTCACGTTCCGCCGGAACTGCTGGAGATTTTGCCTGATCGCTTCACCACAGAAATCTGTCCCGCCGCCGAAAACTGGTGGCGCGAAGCCGCCCGCGCGCTCAGACATGGCCGGCTACTGACCATTGATTACGGTTTGAGCGCTGAGGAATTCTTCGCGCCGCAACGCGCGGATGGAACGTTGCGCGCGTATCACCGTCACCGGCTCAGCGGCGATGTGCTGGCCAACGTCGGTGAACAGGACCTCACTGCTCACGTGAACTTCACGGCCATCCAGTCCGCCGGAGAAGCTGTCGGGTTGCGGACCGAAATCTTACAGACCCAGGCGCGTTTCCTGACGGACATCGCGGGGCGCGCCTGGACCGAAGGCAGCGGTTTCGGTCCGTGGACGCCTGACCATACGCGACAATTCCAGACGCTCACGCATCCTGAACATCTGGGCCGCGCGTTTCGGGTCCTGGTTCAGACAAAGTGAAAGCACCAGCCTTCTCCGATTCCGAGGCTCCATACAAACAATTACAGACGGGGCAGGAACCGTCCCGTTCGTTGCATGTATTTCCGATAGTCATCACCGAATTTGGCAATGAGATTCTCCTCTTCCTTTCGGGTCCGGATCGCGAGGAACAGGAACATCAGGCAACCCGCAACAAAGAAAAACCAGTTGGCGGCGGCGATCGAGTTGGCGACGCCCAACAACGCAGCCAACGTGTAAAAGGGATGCCGGACCCAGCG
>CAZNOE010000421.1:0-5632 GCA_964574525.1 uncultured Bifidobacteriaceae bacterium | reverse complement strand
ACGCACAGCGCATCCGTCATCGGATTCGCGCGGCAGGAAGTGTACGGCTCGATCAGTTGCGTGAGCGCGTCCAGTCCCGTGCTCGCCGTGAGCGCTGGCGGCAGATCGTAAGTCAGTTCCGGGTCCACCAGCGCAACCTTGGCGAGCATCAGCGGACTGCGCAGACTCACTTTGAACTTGTGCTCCGGCGACGCGAGCACCGCGTTGCGCGTGACTTCCGATCCCGTGCCCGCCGTGGTGGGAATCGCGATAAACGGCGCGGCGGGTTTGGTGAGCGCGCGCCCGCGGCCGATGACTTCGACATAATCAAGTAAGCCGGACCCACCCCCAGCTCCTCCAAGGAGGGGAGTGTTGGTTAGCATCGCGGCAATCGCTTTGCCCGCGTCAATCGCGCTGCCGCCGCCGAAGGAAACCACGAACTGGCAGCCCTTCGCCTTCGCCAACGCAATCCCCTGCTCCACCAACGCGATCGTCGGCTCGCCAGAGACGGGAAACCTCGTCGTCACCACGCGTTCGCTCGCGAGCAACTCCAGCAAGCGCGACGCCCGTCTTGGATTTCTGCCCGTCACCACCAGCGCCCGCTCGCCGAAGCCGCGCACCAGTCCACCGATCTCCGCCAGCTTCCCCGCGCCGAAGACGATCCGCGTTGCCGTGACAAACTCGAAATTCATTCCCAACATTAAGTCGGCAGGGGAATGTTCGGCAAAGGAATCGTTCCGAAAGAAAAGCATGAGCTTCGTTTCCATTCCCCTGCCGAACATTCCTCTGCCGATACTCTGCGATTCCTTTGCGTCCGGGAAAACTATGTTCGACAACCCACCACGTCCAGAATAGTGTCAACTCATGGAAAAGGATCGGCGGCAGAATGCGCCGTCAATTTTCTGTTAGCCGTCATTACTCGCCGCGTCATGCCCGAAGCCGACAACAAACAGCAAGCTGCAACACCGAAAGCTCGTTGGGTGACCACACTCAGTGGGCCGTGGAGCACAGAGACGTATGGTGTTGTCGAGTTTCTGCGCGTTCACCCAATCTATCGTCGAATAGTCGCGATTCTTGGTGTGCTCTGCTGCATCACCGCAGTTGCAGCTATCGGTGGCCTGAAGATTCCCGGATTAACCTTGGGCTTTTTCCCATTCTTCATCGTTGGCCCGTGGCTGGTGTATGTGGCCACCATCTCAGGCCCACATTTTGAAGTGACATTTCCGCCTAGACAAGCGGCGCAGGAAAGAGAGAAGGCTGAAAAACAGTTTGCGGAAACGAAGACGGTCGAGGACGCGCTCAAATTGGATTTGACCAAGCTCAATGAATACTACGTCATCAATCAGAGCCAAGCGCGCTCCAGCTTTCGATGGGCTGTCTTTTCCATGTTGCTCGGTTTTGGCACGATCATATCCGGCATTTGGATTTTCTATTTTCGCGGTGGCCAGCCCGACACATTCATGGCATCGCTCTCGACAGCGGCTGGTTGTGTCGTGAATTTTGTTTCGGCGCTGTTTCTCCACTTGCACTCAAAGATACAAGCACGCTCCCTGCACTACTACGACCAGTTGTCTCGACTACAGAACCTCTCGATTGCCATTCGACTCGTCGAGTCGCAGGAAGACGCGACCGCACGACGGGACGCGCGCAATCTGGTCATTCGTGAGCTAGTGTCTGGCGCGCGACCACCGGCACAGAACCAAACCGCGACACAAATCGCGGCGATGGAGCAAGCAGTATGAATGTGACGGCTAGCACAGAGCTAGGCGGCAAAATCCCGCCCGACGCTTCTCGCTCCTGAAACCGCAGCGAACGCATCACCGGCGGTGTGCCGAGGCAGTGACTCGCTGGCAGCACGTTGAAAAAGTAGGAGACGACGTAAGGAGACTCTAACCTATCCTTGAGGCAATGAAGAGATTTGAGCCTCGTCACCTCGTCTCCTACGAAGAGAGGGATTCGTTCGAGCGTTCAGTTTTGCCGGAGGGGTGCCGCGCAACATTTTGCAACCCAATCCATCCTCGACAACTCGTCAGGTCCGGAATAGCGTCGGCACCTCAAACAGGATTGGCGGAAGAACCCGCCGGCCGTTGTCTGTCAGGCTGCTATGCACGCGCTATTTGCAATCTTGATCGTGGTCGTGCTCGTGGGAGTCGCCATTGGTCTGGTATTACAGCACATGCTCTATTCCCGACTCCGCACCGAGCACCCGAAGGCTTTGGAGATATTGGCCGAAAGCAGCGCCGGCATCATGGCGTTTCAGAGATACCTCTGGAAGCGGCAGTATCTCGGGCTTGGTGACGGATCGTTCACTCGGCGTGCGGATTCTCTTCGCCGTTACTGGACAGCCTGTTTCTTGTTTTTCTTATTGATTGTGGTTGCACTTGTTGTTGCAGTCAGCACTTGAGAGATGAAGTGACAGCCGACCCCAAGGATTTGAGTTGGTTTCTTGTCTTACTTTTCCCGCCCGCTTACCACTCCGCCTCGTTCGGAAATACATTCTCAAACTTAACGCTCGTTCGGGCCTCGGCCATCATGGGCGCGACGGCATCGCGCCAGACCTGGTAATGCCGGGTTTCCTTGTGCGCCGCGGGCGCATCCGGCGTTCGATAAGCTTCCACGAGCACGAAGCGCGTCGGATCATCCACTTGTTGCACGACGTCGAAGCGCGCGATGCCCGGCTCGCGAATGCTTTGGCGCGCGTTTTCCAGCGTCGCCGTTTTGAAAGCTTCGAGGCATTCCGGTTTGACGTGAAGATGGACGTGAACGACAAGCATGGATTCTTTCTGAAGGAATTCCCAGGCGAACGCAACTTTGATTCACGCGGACAACGGGCGTCCGCGCACTGCCTCCGGCGCGCGGCCTTCAGGCCGCTTCAATGTGCGAATGGACGTAAACGAAACGATTGGCCTGTGGACTTTCGAACGATGAAGCGGCGTAAACGCCGCGCTCCGGCTCGTTGCAATCGAGGGCCGTGCGCCAATGCGCGCACTACCAACCCGCCGCGTTGCCGCCCGCCCGGGGATCAGCCGCGCCGACGAAACTCCTGCCGTCGGGACTTCGTGCGACAATGTGCGAAACCGCAAATGAGTTCAGTTCCTTGACCACGTGGCCCCGTTGTCCCAGTGAGGCCTTCAGGCTTTCAGGCAACGCCTTTTCCACCATGAGTTCGCCCGGCGACCACTGATGATGGATGCGCGGCGCGGCAATCGCCTCCGCCGGACTCGTGCCGAGGTCGAGCATGTAAATCAACTCCATCAGGACTGACGTAATGATCTTCGGTCCGCCCGCCGCGCCCAACGCAATGATCGGCTTGCCATTCTTGAGGACAATCGTCGGACTCATACTGGAGAGCGGACGTTTGCCGGGCGCGACAGCGTTGGCGTCCGCGCCAATCAATCCGAAGGCGTTCGGCACGCCGGGTTGCACGGAGAAATCATCCATCTGATTGTTCATCACCACGCCCGTACCGGGAATGACGACCTTCGAGCCGAAACTCGTGTTGACCGTGGCGGTGACCGCGACCCAGTTGCCTTCGGCGTCGGCAACGGACCAGTGCGTGGTGTGCTTCTCCGCTCGCGAGGATTCTCCTGCCGGCAATGACTGAGCGAACTGAACTTGCTCTGCTTTCTCCGAGAACGAATCAAGGCTCGCGAAAGCGTCTTGGACTGCGGTGGGTGAGGGGTGAGGGCACACACCGCTTTGGGAAAGGGGAACATCGAACATCCAACACCCAACATCCAACATCCAACATCCAACGTCTGTCCCGGTCGAAAGCGGTGTCAGCCCCATTCCCCGCCAGCCACCGCACTCCAAAACCTCGCGGCGATACAGACGATTCAGGGAAAGCGAGCCAGCAGCTTCTCGCAAGAGCGCCACAGCGCGCGCTCCTTTGAAGACGTCGCGTTCCCAACCGGACGGCGTGCCGTGCGAGGGAACTTCAGTCGCGTGCGTCAGGTTTATTATCTTTGCCAGCGACGCGGCGTATTTCTTCGAGATCAGTCCGCGCGGGACTCTTGCGAAGTCGGGATCACCCAACCAGTATGCGCGGTCGGCAAACGCCAGCTTCATGGCCTCGGCAATGACGTGCAGGCGCGTCGCCTCGTCGAGCGATTTCAAATCGAACTTCTCCAGAACGTTTAGCATTTGGACGACATGCACACCGCCGGAACTGGGCGGCGCGAACGAAACAATCTTGTAGCCGCGATAAGTCGTGGCCACCGGCTCGCGGAGTTTGATCTGGTAGTGCGCGAAGTCCGCCGCGGTCATGAGGCCGCCATTGGCCTTCATCCATTTTTCCGTGGCCTGGGCAAACGGACCGCGATAAAACCAATCACTCCCCTGCCCCGCGATGCCGCGATACGTGGCCGCGAGGTCGGGTTGCTTGAGGACATCCCCTTTTTGCAGCGGCTTGCCATCCTTGAAAAACACGGCACGCGACGCCTCAAACTTTTTCAAATCGTCGGACTCGGCTTTCAGGCGGTTTGCATACGAACCGCTCAGCTCAAAACCTCGTTCTGCGAGTCCGGCGGCGGGCAGAATCAGCTCGCTGAGTTTTTTCCTCCCATGCTTTCGTACCGCGTATTCGAACGCGGCGACTTCGCCGGGCACTCCGCTCGCCAACGCGCCCGTCTGACTGAGTTGCGTGTCGGCCTTGCCGTTGCGGATGAACATGTCGCGCGTGGCTTCGGCGGGTGCTTTTTCGCGCCCGTCAATGGCAACGAACTTTCCGTTTGCCAACCGGATCAGCATGAAGCAACCGCCGCCGATGCCGGAGTTCTCCGCGTTCACGACGCCAAGCGTGAGGCCCACTGCGACTGCCGCGTCAATGGCGTTGCCGCCGGACTTCAGGGTATTCACGCCGGCTTCGGTTGCCAGCGGATGAACGGAAGCAACCATGCCGTGAAGGGATTCGGCTGCTGGCGCAGCGGCGGCGGCGGCGGCAATGAGGACGCAACTCAACGCGGCCAACCGATTGATTCTTTGGTTCGTCGCTGTTTTCGGCGGAGTTGGAACGAACGCAACGGATGTTACTCCCTCTCCCCCGCCGAGGGGGAGAGGGCCGGGGTGAGGGGGCCGCGCGCGTCGCGCAAGCTCGTGGTGATGGAACCAGGACTGCAAACCTCTCACCCTGACCCTCTCCCCTTCCGAAGGGGAGAGGGAATCTTCCCGCGTCCTCCCCATAGCGTTTGGCTTCACTGAATCCGGCGAAGAACAGATTCTTTGCATGGAGATCATTTGTTGTTCGGTTCGTCGGGCGGCACTTTCAATTCTCCCTCTGACCGCGCCATGACTGCAGAGGCCAGACAGTTGCCGACGAGATTCACTGTCGTTCGCGCCATGTCCATTAATTCATCCACGCCGAGGATGAGCGCCACGCCCTCCAAGGGCAGGCCAAAACTCACCAGCGTGCCCGACAGAATGACCAACGACGCGCGCGGCACCGCGGCGATGCCTTTGGTCGTGAGCATCAGCGTGAACATCATCGCCAGTTGCTGGGCCAGCGTCAAATGCACGCCCGCGGCCTGCGCGACGAAGATGGATGCGACCGCCAGATAAAGCGTGCTGCCGTCCAGGTTGAACGAGTAGCCCGTGGGCAACACGAAAGAGACGATGCGCTTGGGCACACCGAAGGCGACCATTTTCTTGAAAGCAT
>CAZNOE010000420.1:0-5635 GCA_964574525.1 uncultured Bifidobacteriaceae bacterium | reverse complement strand
AAGGAAATGCTCGCGCAAGAGTGCGGGCGCGTCTTCGAGTCGTTGTGGGATTCGCTCAACGCTGCGACGAATAAACTGCGCGTGCTCGCGTCATTCCCCGTCGGTGATGTTGTCGTGGGCAAATTCAATCCGCCGGAAAAAATCGCTCAGGGCATCGAAATCCATTCGCCTTCCGGAAAAGGGCAGACATGGACTGCGGTTGAGTGGGAGCATTTCCTTCAGGCATCGGAGCAGGCCGGCTGGCAGCTTGCGAACACGGAGTTTCGGCACGTTCAATTCGATACGGACGCCGCCGGCCAGCCGAAGCAAAGTCGCTTTTACTTTCGCGCGCATCTTGTAAACGCTGAACATTCCAAACGTGCGATGTTCGATGGGGACCTGGTGGCGCAGTGGACGCCAAAACAGGTCAATACAGAACTGCCCGGAGTGAGGCAAGTTGATGCCACGCGCCTGACGCTGCGAACGCGCATCGGTGATCCGCCGTTCGTTCCGATCCTCAACGAGACGATCACCCCGCCCGACAAATCGCACTTCATTGATCCGCTGGTTCTCTACGATCTGGATGGCGATGGACGGTCGGAAATCGTTCTTGTGGCCAGGAACCTGGTGTATCGTCAGCGGCCCGGAGGCCATTTCGAGGCAGGCCAGCTCTGCCGGAATCCGGTCGGGCTGCTGTTCACCGGTATGCTGGCCGACTTCGACGGCGACGGGGCTGCGGATCTTGTGGCTGCAAAATTCGAGGGCGTTTTCCTTGTCAAAGGCTCGCCGCAAGGCACGTTCGACGAGCCCGGGCGTTTGGCGTGGGCGGCCAACCCGCATTTCCGCTACGCGCAGGCCATCACCTGCGGCGACATTGACCATGACGGCGACATCGACCTGTTCATCGCGCAATACAAACTGCCCTATTCCGGCGGCCAGATGCCCACGCCCTATTACGACGCGAATGACGGCGACCCGGCTTACCTGTTGCTCAATGATGGACATGGCAAGTTCACCGATGAGACTGACGCCGCCGGCCTGGGCAAGAAACGCTGGCGCCGGACCTACAGCGCGTCGCTTGCTGACCTGGATGGGGATGGCCATCTGGATTTGCTTGTCGTTAGCGATTTTGCCGGGGTTGACGTGTACCGGAACGATGGACGCGGACATTTTACCGATGTCACCCGCGAATGGATTCCTGAGCCGCACGCGTTCGGCATGGCGCATGCCCTCGCGGATTTTAACGCCGACGGACGGCTGGACTTTTTGATGATCGGAATGAACTCACCGACTGCGGATCGGTTGAATCATCTCAACTTGTGGCGTCCCGGCATCGCTGAAGATCGCTCGCTGCGCGCGCGCATGACATACGGGAATCGGCTCTTTTTCGCCCGGTCTGCGGGTGGCTTCGAACAGGCTGCGCTCAGCGATTTCATCGCCCGTTCCGGCTGGTCGTGGGGCTGCGCCGCGAGCGATTTTGACAATGACGGTTTTCTGGATGTTTATATCGCCAACGGCCACGAAACCCGCCGATCAGTGCGCGATTACGAACCCGAATTCTGGCTGCACGACATCTACGCGACCACGTCCACGAATGACGCGGCCGCGAATGTTTACTTTCAAGCGAAATTCAACAACAGAGTTGGGCATGAGCAATCGTTCGGTGGGTACGAGAAGAACCGGTTTTATCTGAACCAGCGCGGCGCGGCGTTCATCGAAGTCGGCCATTTGCTGGGCGTGAGCCTGGAGGAGGATTCACGGGGAGTCGTGGCCGATGATCTGGACGGCGATGGCCGATTGGACCTGCTGCTGACCACGTTTGAAGCCTGGCCCGAGATTAAACAGACTCTGCGCGTTTATCAGAACGATCTAAACGATACGGGCAACTGGATTGGCTTTCGCCTCCGCGAGGAAGGCGGCGGCACGTCGCCAGTAGGCGCCACGATCACTGTGCGCCATGCTGGCGGAATCATGACGCGGCAGATTGTAACCGGAGACTCCTCCCGTTCCCAACAGGCCAACGCAGTTCATTTCGGACTGGGCGGCATCGCGCAAGTGGAAAGCGTGGAGATTCGTTGGACGAATGGGCGAAAGATGATTCTGCGGGATCCACCCGTAAACCGCTATCACATCATCACTGCCACCAAGTAAGCGACGAGCGAATCTGCGACGAAACGGTTGGCGCAACTGCGTGTGAACTACCGGCCCATCATCACGCGACCGAGAGCCTGGTATGCTTCGCGGGCTTTGGCGTCGGTCTGGGCTTTTTCCCGGAGCGCCTCCTGTGCTTGATAAGCGCGCCGGGCGTATTCCTTGCGCACGGCCTCATTCATTTGGGCCTGCCGTTGGGCCAGATCCATTGCAACCCATGCGCGAACCGCGTCGTCATAGTTCTGATTCGCGATGTTCTTCGATACCGCGTCCCAGTTCGCGTTGACTTGTTGCACATTTGCGATCTGAGCGGGGGGAGCGCTCTGCTGCGGTGCGGGAGCGGGAGCGTTCGTAGGAAATGCGGCTTGTTCAACATTGGCTGGCGGTGGAGCTTCCGTCTGCTTCTTCGAGCATCCGACGAACACGGATGACGCCACCAGTGCGCCAGCGAAAATGTAAATGCTCCGAAGGTTCATACCTCCGAATTAGCGGTAGCCTGGGCCACAAAGAAGCTCGTTCGGCCGACTGACTCCGCCTTGGTTGCGAAGCGTCGTGAACAACTTCCATTTGACGAAGTCGGTGCTGGCACCAAATTTGCCGACGACCGCTCCACCGCCTGCGTCACGCGTTGGATCAATTGGAATTCCGCCGCCATGCCGCTGAGAGACGCCTTCGGCAGCGTTGGACGGGTTCTGTCCCGCGTCGTTGAAGTTAAACGGAACCGTTTCGTCCGACTCCCATAGCAGGAAATCCGATGTCTTAAACTGACTGAGTTTATAGGTTCCACCGCGCGCGGCGGTCGCCACCTCCCGAGGGGGGCCACCGGCACCGTAACCGCACACCGCTCCGTTAAAAGTGTAGGACGTGAGCTTCATATCCCGGTCTCGCCACCATGACAAATATCGCCCTGCGCCCCGCGTTTTGACGTCCCTCGGGCACTCCAACACTTTTTGGCTCTTGGCCAGGTAATTCGCGAGTAGCCCATTTTCGAACCAAGGTATTTGATTGGTGTTGTCGAGACGTCCGATTGCCGATGGGATTTGCGCGGGAAGTCCCGGAAATCTTCCATTGTTAAACGTCGCGTAAGCCCAGCCATCGGGGCCAGGGCCCGTGCTGATGCCACCCCAAGTCGGATGAGGCAGATAGTCGTTGTTGTCAGTGGCATACATATGCACCGCTATGAGGATTTGGCGGATATTGCCCAGACACGTCGTCCGTTCAGCCTTGTCTTTTGCTTTTGCCAGCGCAGGCAACAGCATGGCAGCCAGAATGGCGATGATCGCAATAACGACCAGTAATTCGATGAGTGTGAACGCGTTGGTGGGGGGGTGCTCAGTGTACTTTTCTTTCATACCGGCGTCTTCGGAGTTTTCTTGGTAGAACTTGCGGTGCATATCTCAGTTTGCGCGCGCTGCCCAACTGTTATCGGTTTTATGCCATAGAAGTACTCGTTTGTCACTGAGTAATTGCGGAAATGTTTTTGAGCTTTTCCCCCAATTCACCAATGGTGACGAAGACGATGCGAACGCGAACCTGCCGAATTGGCCAGGCCACCCCGGTAATCGGTGTCGCCACTCCCATCCGTTTCATGCACCTACGGCTTTCTTGACCTCTTTCAACCTCTGAAACTCCGGCTTGGCCGTGTAATACCGGTCCAACGGATAGCAGCCGCTGATCATTCCGTTGCGCGGCGCCGTGGTGCAATCGCTGAACGTGCGGCAGATGAATTTCGTGGTGAGCGTCCCTTTTTCCACTGCGTCGGCCAGGATCGTCGGATACGCCAGAACCATGCGTCCGAGGCCGATGATGTCTGCCCAGCCGTTGCGTACCACGTATTGCGCGACGTGCGGCAGGTATTCCTGCAAGTAACTGTAACCGGTGCCGACGAGAACCGGCGGGGTTAAATGGTTAAATGAGTGATTCGTTAAATGAGTGGAGGCATCCAAACGATGCCTTGCCTTATTTAACCGATTTAACTCACTTAACTTCCCCACGCTCTCCCTCACCTTCCTCACCACGCCAATCTGCCGCGCCACGCCGACCAGCGGGTCTTCGGGCGGTTGATAACCGTCACTGGGCGGGTAAATAGCCGGACGCTGGATGTGCGGGTTGTAATACGGCGACCCGGCGCTCAGGTTCACAATCTTCACACCCAGTTCACCGCAGAGACGCACGAACTCCATCGGCTCGGTCAGATCATATTCGACAGGATTGTTCGAATTCACACCGAAGCCATAGCGATATGGCAGGCAATGTGAAAAATCTTCCGGAATGCCCGGCCCCAGTTTACCCGGCTGTGAAAGCGCGGGGTCAGGCTTGAACGGCACGAAGTCAAACGCGCTCAACCGCACGCCGATCTCGATCTTGTTTCCGCTTGCCCGAATGCCCGCGATGATTTCGCGAAGAATGCGCGTGCGGTTCTCAAACGAACCACCGTATTTGCCCGGGCGTGTATGCGCGCCGAGAAACTCGTGCAGCAAGTACCCATGGCAATGCTTGATATCCACGAAGTCCGCGCCCACGTCCCACGCGATCTTCGCCGCCGCGACGTAACATTCGATCAGCCGCTCGATTTCATCATCGGTAAAAACCTGTTCATCGCTCGTGACCTTGAACTTCTTGTCTAGGATCGGATGGCGATAGGCGACGCGCGGATCCATCCGGAATTTGTCGGTGGGTTTGCAGAAGCGGCCCGAGTGCGTGAGTTGAAAACCGATGACCAAATCATCCGCCTTGCCGTAACGCTCCTTATGCGCCCGAACGAGTATCTCGCGAATCTCGGCCAGATCCTTTTTGTTCTGCTCGACAATGATCAGTTGATTCGGATTCGCCCGGCCGTCAGGCCGTACCGCCATCGCCTCCCCACCGTAAATCAGCTTCGCCCCGCTCTCGCCGAAACGCTGCCAGCGCCGGCGCACCTCGTCGGTCACGCCGCCGCTTGTCGTGCCGTCCCAGCCTTCCATCGGCTGAATGGCCCAGCGATTGCCGATTTTCTTTCCATTGACTGTGATTTGCCCAATCGGCTGAACGAGCGGTGATGCGCTTCCGGTGACGATCTGGTCTTCACACGGCAACTCCATGCCAAGCGAGGCGACATGTTTGCGAAAGTCGTCCACGGTCTTCAAGGACGGGACGCGTGTGAGTTTCAAAGGTTCGGCCATAAATCATTCAGTCGCGGATTTACGTCCGCGAAAACACGGGGGATTTCTTTTGGGCGCAATTCGTTTTCGAAAGCACGCTCATTCCCCAATGCACCCAAAGAACGTGAGATAGGATTCACCCCGCGCCTCACGCAACAACAGCAGCGCCAGTTCGCGCGCGTGGTAATCGCCCCACATCGAGCTTTCGCCATTCGGAACGCGCTGGCCGGGCGCGATGTAATCCCAGCCGTTGGGGCGATGATAGACCGAGTGCAGGATCAACCCTTGATGCTTCGGGCTCGTCGAAAGATATGGCTCGTCGAACAGCGTTCCGGCAATCGTCAAGCCCGCCTGGCGATACCGTG
>CAZNOE010000419.1:3536-5678 GCA_964574525.1 uncultured Bifidobacteriaceae bacterium | reverse complement strand
AAAAAATCAAAACCCTGCATCCACCACCGATCCGCACCACCATGCGTAATCGTTGCTCTTGGGACAGCGATTTCGTAAACTGTTTTGACCTCGGTTGATTCGGCCTTTGCTTTCAAGGGGTTGAGCAGATTCGCGTTGGTGTGAGGGCAAATAGCATTTTCTTTTTCGCTTGCGCGGCTGGCGCAAACCGCTATCTTATCCCTATACGTGGCTAAGATATACAAACTGCGCCGCACTTCCACCCTGGCCCTCCGCCAGCGCAAGGCCTCGTTGTTGCGTCTGCTCCCCGTGCCGGCTGACCTCTTGCGCGCTTCTTACGTGGAACGCTTCACGACCTGCGGCAAACCCAATTGCGCCTGTGCGCGCGGGCAGCGGCATGGTCCGTTTTATTATCTGACGGCCAACTTGGCCCCCGGTCATATCACCAAACTCTTGCTCAAAACACCCGCCGAGCAGGAGGCCGCCCAAAAGGGGGTTCGGGGATATCAGGACCATTGGGAGCATCTGGAAGAACTTTCCCAAATCAACGCCGAACTGCTCCGGCGCGGCGAGTCCTTGCAGGCCCGGCCATGAACCGGCTGGCCCAATTTCTCCACTATGCCCAGAAGGTTTTTGGTCTCAAGACGCTGTTGCGCGGCGTGCGCGATGAACGGCCTCTGGCCCGGATACCGACCCGCGCGGTGCTGTGCCATCCTGGTGCTGGGGGTGGTCCTGCGCATTTCCAGTTATCTGGATTGGTCCCGGCAAACCCGCCGGCGGCGCTGGCGGCATTTGTGCGGTTTGAAGAAACCCATCAGCGATGACACGTTCGAGTATGTCACCGAGCGCCTTTCTCTGGAAGATTTGCGCCAGGGCCTGGCGGGCATCAATAAGACCCTCAAAGCCAACAAGGCTCTGGAAAGCTGCAAAATCAATGGCTTGCTCTTTTTGAGCCTGGACGCCAACGAGCATTGCCAAAGCCGCAGCCGTTGTTGTGCGTGCTGTGGTCGGCGTCAAATCGAGGAGACGGATGCCCACGGTCAAAAGCGCCAGGTCACCGAGTATTATCACCGTTACGTCTTTGCCCAGATCAACGGCCCCAAAATCAACGTCCTGCTGGACCTGGAACCGATTCGTCCGGGCGAAGACGAATGCGCCGCGGCCTTGCGTTTGCTGGGCCGGGCGCGCCGCGTTTATGGCCCGCGCTTTTTTGACGCCATCACGGTGGATGCCTGGTATGTCCAGGGCCCGTTTCTGCGGGCGGTCGAAAAACTGGGCTGGCAGTGGGTGGTCGTGCTCAAGCGGCAAGACATGGAAGCCTATCAAGAGGCTCTGCAATTAAGCCGGGGCCAGAAGCCCGTGGTTTTTGACGATCAGCAAAGCAACCGGCAAGTGCGGCTGTGGGAAGTCAAAGACCTGAACTTCAGTAAGGAATACGGTCAGTTGGTGCGCGTCGTTCGCTCGGAGGAACAATGGGTGGAAAAGCGGGTTCGGGGCGGATGCAAACGCAGTGAACCCAGACAAAGCCAATGGGTGTGGGCGGCCAGTGGCGGACTGGATGGCTATGGGGCGCAGGTCATTTATCAGGGCGGACATCGGCGCTGGGGGATTGAAAACAAGGCCTTCAACGAACTGACCCAGGGCTATCATCTGGAACACTGTTACCATCATGAGCCGGTTTCCATGCTGGCGCAGATGTTGATTTTGTTGCTCGGCTTTACGCTGTTCACGGCGTTTGCGCAACTGCACAACCAACTGGTGCGCCTGGGGGAACTGACCGCCAAGGCGCTGACCAGGGAATTGGATTTGGCTTTGGAAGAAGACTTGCCTTGGGAGCAATGGTTTCAGAGCGGGTGAAGGCTTTTGGGCTCAGGGTTGCCGGACGGTGTTCTTTGACAGTAGAAAAACAGACCAAAGTGCCCACAGGGGAAGTGTCGTCTCGTGCGGCGGTCGCCCCCGGCTCCCGCCACCGGCCAACCCGGTCACGCGCCGAAACTTTTTCCGAAGTTCACTCGAAGGCAAGAAACCGCCCACCTTCCGAGATTGCTGTTTCACCGTCGCAGTTCTTGACGCGAATTCGGGACTGCCCTAGTTTTGCGGTGTTACAAGAATCATGAGCCTGGAGATTACAATCGAATATTGCAGCGTTTGAAACTATGAGCC
>CAZNOE010000419.1:2948-3526 GCA_964574525.1 uncultured Bifidobacteriaceae bacterium | reverse complement strand
CGATCTCTAAGCCCGACAAACTGCTAGCGTGAGGGCTTTCTCGGCTTTGGGTTTTTGCAGTTCCACCGGGGTATCGACGGTTGCCGCCGCTTGGGCTGCCCGACATCAATCAAATCCGGACTTGCTCTTCTGAAAAAAGCCGCGTAATGAACCTCTCCAGCAACTGCTTTTCAACTAGACGTGAGACAATCCCGGATTAGAAGAGAGTTGGTTTTGCAATGACTTAAAAACAAGTTCTTCTCAGTGGTGCGTGCAGTGTGTCAGGGCCGAAGGTAATGACAGATTTATCAGGGACAGATAAGAGAACGACAATGCTGAGATTCGGAATCATGGGTATGAACGAGGGCAACGGGCATCCGTATTCTTTTTCAGCCATCTTCAACGGCTATGACGAAAACGCGTTGGAGGAATGTCCCTTTGCCGCCATCAAGACCTATCTGCCGCAGATTCATCAGAACCGCCACATCATTCCCGACGCGCGGGTGACGCATGTCTGGACGCAGGACTGGGAATTATCGCACCGTGTGGCCCGCGTGGCCGCCCGGTTCGCCTGCGCCTGCTGCACCTGTGGCGAAAAG
>CAZNOE010000419.1:0-2924 GCA_964574525.1 uncultured Bifidobacteriaceae bacterium | reverse complement strand
ACGATCCGCACAATCATTGGGAAATGGCTCGGCCGTTCATTGAGGCGGGAGTGCCGATTTACATCGACAAGGTTCTGGCGCATACCTTGGCGGACTATCACCACATCCTCGCGGCGGCCGGCGAACACTACCCGCTGATGGCCGGTTCTTCGAGCAGGTTTACGACTGCTGTCCGGCAGGCCCGACAGGCAATCGACCCGGCCACGATCCGGTCCGTTCATGGGATCAGTTGCGTCAATTGGATTCGCTATGCCAACCATCTGCTGGATGGGATTGCCGTGCTGTTCGGCGCGGATTTCAAGACGGTGCAGAATATCGGGGAAGACGGCTGCGACGTAGTACGCCTGGTCTATCGCAACGGCTTGAATGTGGTGCTGGAGATTGTGGACGGTGTCGCGTTGCCGATTGAATTTACCTGCTATCAGAAAACCGGCGGCAAGCACATCCGCGTCCCTTTTGCGGACGAGGGTGACAAATTCGAATCCTATTTCTGGGGTTTCCACGGTATGCTTGAGGCCTTTACCCGGATGGTGCAGACTGGGCAACGGCCGGCCTGGCATGCGGAAACGCTGGCGGTGTCGCGGGCGGTCATCGCCGGTGAACTGTCCAAGCAACGCGGCGGCCTCAAGATCGATTTGGACACCGTTGAATAGATGGAGCGTTACCATGCATGTTCAGAAGCTATTGAGTCTTACGGGCAAAGTGATTCTCGTCACGGGTGGCGCGGGCAAGTTTGGCCGCAGTATCGCGACAGGCCTGGCCGAAGCGGGTGGAACTGTTATTCTGGCATCACGCAACCTGGCGGCCTGTCAGGCCGTGGCGGATGCGTTGATCGCGGAAGGCCACACCGCCTGCGCGATGAAGCTCGATCAGGCCGATCCGGACTCGGTGCTGTCGCTGAACGCGGCGATTGCGGAGCGATTCGGTCGGCTGGATGTCTTCGTTAACAATGCCTACGCCCTTCCGATGCTGGGGTACGAAGACCCGCTCGAGGTCTGGGCCAAATCGATGGCGGTCAACGCGACGGGCATGTTCAACCTGACGCGCGAGATGATCCGTCTGATGGAGAAGGGCGGCGGCGGGTCCGTGATCCATATCGGCTCGATGAAAGGCTCCTTCAGCCCGTCGTTTGATTTCTATGAAGGCACGACCATGGATGCGGCGCCGGATTACAGCTTCCACAAGGGTGGACTGGTGGCGTTCACCAAGTACCTGGCGCGCCGCTTCGGCCCGAAGAACATTCGCGTGAATTGCATCAGCCCGGGCGGGCTGGCGGCGAAGCAGCCGGAGCCGTTCTACTCCCGCTACTGCAAGGCGGTGCCGCTGGGCCGAATGGCCAATGATGACGATATCAAAGGGTTGGCGGTGTTGCTGGCGTCGGATGCGTCCGCCTACCTGACGGGGGTGGACATCCTGATGGATGGCGGACTGCATTGTTAATTAATATGAGACAAGGAGAAAATGACATGAGTGCACGACAGATGCGTCCCAGCCGGGTCCTGGGGAAGCTGCGAGCCGGAGCGGTGGTGAGTTGTTTCAAACTGAACCTCGCCGACGCGCGGGCTGCGGAGATCGCGGCGATAGCGGGCTTTGACTGCCTCTGGCTCGATCTGGAACACGTGCCCAACGATCTCGCGGCAATCGAAAATGGCATCTGGGCCGCCAAGAGTCAGAACGTCGACGTGATGGTGCGCGTGGCCCGCGGCAGCTACAGCGATTACGTTCGGCCGCTGGAACTGGATGCGGCCGGCCTGATGGTGCCGCATGTGATGAGCCTGGCCGACGCGGAGGCCGTGGTGCGGATGACGCGGTTCCACCCGCTCGGCCGCCGCCCCGTGGACGAGGCGGCGCGGGCGCATGGCAAATTCGCCGGCACGGTGGCTTCTGCCGCCAACCTCGACGACCTGATCACGTTGGGCTACCGCTTCCTGTCCATGGGGGCCGACGTGGTGGGCCTTTCACAATACTGCCAGTCCATCATGGCCGAGTTCACCAAGCGCCCGGCGATTGCGAGCACGAGTCTCTACGGAGGGAAAACGAAATGAGCGTCATCGACACCTTCTCACTCAAGGACAAGGTCGCGCTGGTCACCGGCGGCGCAGGCCTGTACGGCCGGCAGATCGTCCGGGCGTTGGCCGAGGCCGGCGCGCGCACGTACATCGCGTCCCGGAAGCTGGAGGCGCTGGAGAAGCTGGCTGCCGAGCATCGGGCGCTGGGCCACGACGTGCGCGCTCTCCGGCTGGATCAGACCAACGAGCCGTCCATCTTCGCCGTTCGTGACACGATTGTGCAGGAGAGCGGGAAACTGCACATCCTGGTTAACAACGCCGTGGCCCGGCCGGTGAAGAAAGGCTACTTTGACGACGCGGCGGCGATCGACGAAAGCCTGCGCGTGAATGGCACGGGGCTGATCCTGGTCACGCGGGCGTTGGGCGAGGTGCTGGCTGGCGGTGGCTCGATTATCAACATCGGCTCGATGATGGGCTTGGTCGGTGTCGAGCCGCTGAACTACAAAGGCACGGACATGCACGGTTGGTATCCGGACTACTTTTTCCACAAAGGCGGCATGGCCAACCTGACCCGGTTCCTGGCCAGCTACTACGGCGCGCGCGGCATCCGCGTCAACTGCATCCACCCCGGCGGGTTGTATACCGGGCAACCCGAGGCCTTCGTGAAAAACTACAGCGAGCGCACCTGCCTCGGCCGACTGGCCAACGACGCGGACCTGATGGGCATCGTTGTGTTTCTGGCGTCCGATGCCGCGGCGTATCTGACCGGCGCCAACATTCCCGTGGACGGCGGCTACACGGCGAAGTGAGGTGGAGAAAGTGAGATCAACCCTATGACTCCATTGCCTGAGTTCCGAACTTTGAACGCCACGGACACCGACCGGTTGGATCGCGACTACGAGCGCGACAGGGTCA
>CAZNOE010000418.1:0-5682 GCA_964574525.1 uncultured Bifidobacteriaceae bacterium | reverse complement strand
AAAAAGGAGATGGCGCGATTGGAACGCGAGATGGAGAAGGGATTGAAACGTGATGCGTGATGCGTGATGCGTGAAAACTCCGGACCGCACCGTTTCACCCTTCACGTTTCACGTTTCACTCAAGCATGTGACAAAACATCGCGTCGCGGAGCTTCGGCTCGAACCACGTGCTCTTGGGCGGCATGATGCCGCCGGCGTCCGCGATGGTCATCAAGTCCTCGATGCTGGTGGGAAACATTGAGAACGCGCAGGCATACGCGCCGCTGTTCACCAGCTTCTCCAACTCCGCCACGCCGCGAATCCCGCCGACGAAATTGATGCGCTTGCTCGTCCGCGGGTCATCAATGCCAAGGATGGGATCGAGCACGTATTTCTGAAGCAGTGTTACGTCTAACTTCTCGATGGGATCGCTCGTGGCCGCGAACTGGGGGCGGAAATGAAGCGTGTGCCACTTGCCCGCGAGGTAGAGGCCAAGTTCGTGTTTGCGGGCGGGCCGGCCAGCGCCGCCGGGTTTTATGATGAACACGGCGTCAAGTTTTTGCCGCAGTTGCTCCGGCGTCAGCCCGTTCAGGTCTTTCAACACGCGATTGTAGGGCAGGATCTGCATTTGGTTGTGCGGGAAAATGACCGCGAGGAAATATGCACTCTGCCCCTCACCCCGTCCCTCTCCCCATCCGATGGAGAGAGGGTGGCCGGAGGCCGGGTGAGGGGTTTCGTTCTTACGCTTCAAATAAACCCGTGCCGCCGCCGCGCTACGATGGTGGCCGTCTGCGATGTAGAGACACGGGATGCCCGCAAATTCGGCAAAGATGAATCTGATTCCGTCAGCATCGCTGACGCTCCAAGCCGTGTGGCGCACGCCATCCTTGGCCGTGAAATGAACATCCGGCTGCCCGGCGATTCGCTTCGCGACAAATTCATCCAGCGCGCATATGGCGCGATAGGTCAGAAACACTGGCCCGGTTTGGGAATTGAGCGCTTCGATGTGGCAGACGCGGTCGTCTTCCTTGTCGGGCCGCGTCAGTTCGTGCTTCTTGATGACGCCACGCAAGTATTCCTCGCAGCTTGCCGCCGCAACGAGGCCAACCTGCGAGTGCTGGCCCATGATTTGGCGATAGAGATAAAAACACGGCTGCTCGTCCTGTCGCAATGCGCCCTGGGCGATGAGGCGGGCCAGATTCTCTTTTCCTTTCGCATAAACTTCCAGCGCGTAGGAGTCGGTGCCGGGCGGCAGATCAATCTCCGGCTTGCTCACGTGAAGAAAGCTCAGCGGATTGCCGGCGGCAATCTGGCGCGCTTCCTCCGACGACATCACGTCGTAGGGCAATTCGCAAATGCGTTCCGCCAGTTCCGGCTTTGGCCGCAGGGCGGCGAAGGGCTTGATCGTCGGCATAAAAGCGGCGGGAAGATAGGTACGCTGCCGCACCGGCGCACGAAAAAAGTGCGTTCAAGTGCGGGCCATGGGGTCAGCGTTTCCCGGTTATTTTACCGGGGCGGAAGCCGCCTTCTTGAAATCCAAAGTCATGCTTTGACCGCCCTGTTGCCATTGGCCGGCCAGCGTCGTGCCGTCAGTGGCAAGCGTCCCTTCGTAAACACCACCTATTCCGGATGCTTCAAAGTGGACTTTGCCCTCCGTGTATGTGATGCGGCTGAGCGGGATGTTTTTGGCGCCTTGATCCAGGCTGTCCATCGTGCCCGTCGCCGCGCCGGATGCGGCCTTTGAGATTTTGACCAGCAACCGAAGGTTCGTTCCACTGGCGTTCAGCGTGCCGTTCCAACTGCCGGCGAGCTTCTGCGCCGCTTGTTTGCTGGCTGCGAGGTCTGCGGGCGAGAGCGTTTCGGCTTCGGACGCAACGGTTGTTCCCTGGCTTCGTTCCAGGGCTAGCGGAAATGGCTGCCCTGCTTGGGTCCACTGGCCGGTCGCTTTGTTTCCGGCCTTATCGAGCGTTCCCTCATAAACGCCGGAAATACTCTTCAGTTCCATGTGGATCGTTCCATCCTTGAAGGTGACGGTGTCCACTGGCATGTCGCGAGCGCCCTGGTCGAGGCTGTCCATTTTCGCAGTCAGCGCCCCGGCTGCATCCTTGCTGATATTGAACACCAGTCGAAGTTTGACCGACCCAACGTCGAGCGTTCCTTTCCAATTGCCGACGACATCGTTGGTGGCGGATGCACTGAAACCGAGGGCGGACGACAGGAGCGTGACCGCCAGGAGTGGGATCATTTTTTTCATAGCAGAATTTGGTTTGGGTTGATTGAAGAAGTCGGAAAGCTCATCAGACTGCTTCGGATTGTGAGGTGAAGTGGAACCGCTTCACTTTGATGGCTGGCGTCAGCGAAGCGCTGCGGCCTTGGCTCTCCGAACCGCTGACGCGTTCTGACGCACCGATCATCTCGACGTTGCCGGGGGCGAGCAATTCCAGAACGCTCTGGTTGAAGCGGAAGTTGCGAACCGGATACTGAACTTTCCCGTTCTCGATCAACCAAACCCCATCGCGCGTCAGCCCGGTGAACAGCGCCGTCCGCGGATCAACGCCGCGGATGTACCAGAACCGGCTCACCAGCAAACCGCGCTCCGTGGCCTTGATCATGTCTTCGCCGCTCGACGGTCGTGCGGAGCTTTCCAGTATCGTGTTCACTGGACCGGGCGTCGGCTCTTTGCCTTTTTCCTTCGCCCAGTAGCGCGAATAAGTCAGGTTTTCCAAAGCGCCGTTGCGGACGAAATAGATTTTCTGCGCCGGGATTCCGGCCTGGGCTGCGGCTGAGTCCGGCAATTCGGGATGCCAGGGATCGCTGTAAACATTGATCCGCTCGTCAAAAATCTTTTCGCCTAGCTTCGTTTTGCCGCCGGGCGAGGAATATGGACTGCGCCCCTCGTCGGCGCTGCGAGCGTCAAAGCCGAAGCGAATCAAATCGTCGGCGGCCTGGGCTTCGAGAATGACGGGATAAATCCCCGGCTCCAGCGTTCGCGGATTCTTCGACGTGGTCGCCCGCTGGATCGCCTCACGGCCGATGTGCGCCGTATCCAACTTCGCCACGTCAAAATGATTGCGCAGGAAATAGCCCGAGCTGCCGCCATCCGGCGTTCGCGCGGTGACCGAAAGGCTGACCAGACTGGATCGTTCAAAACGGAAGTTTCCATTCTTAGTCGCCTCAGCGTCGGTGGAGCCACTCGCGTGATGAAAACCGGCGCCGATGACGCCTTCCTTTTCGCACGAACGAATGATCTCATCAATCGCCCGCGCGCGACCGTCCAGAGAGATGTTGACCGTCGCGTCCACGTAACCGCGGGTCGGTTTGTAGCGCTGCGGCCCGAGCGTCGGCATGTATTCCTTGTCCGCGGGCGCCATACGCGCCAGCCGCCCGGCTTCTTCGGCCGCCATTTTCAGCGACGCGTCATCAAGGTCGTTCGCCCCTGCTGAACCGCGTTTCTGGCCCAACCACACCGTGACGCGCGCCGTCGCATTTTCGCGCCGCCCGCTCGTGGTGAACGCGTTAGCCGCGAAGCGCAGATGAGAATAATCCTCGCTGGAGACGCTGGCCTCCGCGTCATCCGCCTTGGCGAGACTCAGCAGCTTGTCGCAAATGGCCTTCGATTCTTTTTCAGTGAGCATGGTGTGCCTAGGCTTTTTTGGCCGCGGTGTTGAGGACGTTGATCTGGCGGAAGCGGGCGACGGGACAGCCGTGGCTCACGGCGTTGGCTTGCGTCGGTTCGCCTTTGCCGTCGTTGGCGGCGCCGTTGATCTCGTAGGTTGCCGGGCCGCCCAGCGCGTCGCAGGCGTTCCAGAAATCCGTCGTGCGTGATTGATACGCGACGTCCCGCAGCATTGCGCCGACTTTGCCTTGCTTGATTTCCCAAAACGTCTGGCCGCCGAACTGGAAGTTGTAGCGCTGCTGGTCTATGGACCAACTGCCGTTGCCGTAAATCAAAATCCCGTTGTCCACGCCAGCCACGAGATCATCGAGCGAAACGTTTTCCTTCGCCGGTTCGAGCGAAACATTCGGCATGCGCGGGAACGGAACACTGCCCCAACTGTCCGCGTGCAGGCAGCCGTAGGATTTTTCCTGGCCGATCAGCGGCGCCAGGTCGCGCGTTGTCTGCCAATCAATGAAGATGCCGTCCTTGACCAGGTACCAGCGCTGGCCGGGAACGCCTTCGTCATCGTAAGCGACGGTCGCGAGGCCTTGGGGCTGAGTGCGGTCGGCGAAGAAGTTGCAAATCTTCGAGCCAAATTGAAGTTTGCCGATCTTGTCCGGCGTGAGAAAACTTGTACCCGCGTAATCTGCCTCCCACAACAACGCGCGATCCAGTTCGGTCGAGTGGCCTACGGATTCGTGAATCGTCAACCAGAGGTTTGAGGGATGGATAACGAGGTCATATTTGCCCGGCTCGGCGGGTTTCGCCGTGAGTTTGGCCACGGCTTCCTCGGCGGCCTGTGCGGCTTCCTTCTGCCACGGATATTCTTCCAGGTATTCGTAGCCGATGGTTTTCGGGCCGGCGAGGCTGCTGCGCGTCTGGAAGTCGCCCGTGCCGCGATTCACGGCCGTAACGGTGAAAAACGGCTGCGTGCGGATGAGATACTGCTCGATGCGCGAGCCGTCCGTGGAGGCGTAAAACTTTTGCTCGTTTTGAAAACTGATCGCGGAACTCACGAAACTCACGCCTTTGGTCTTCATCGCCGTCTGGTTCAGTTTAAGCAGGAGCTGGATTTTGTCGTCCACTGGCACTTCGAAGGGGTCTTTCTTGAACTCGCTTTTCCAAGTCGCCACGACTTTCGGCGTCGGGACCAGTTTAATGGGCTTGCGCTGGAAAACCGCATTGGCCTTCGCGATGGCGATCGCTTGCTCGGTCACACGGCGCACTGATTCCGGTGTCACGATCCGGCTGGCGGCGAAACCCCATGCGCCCTTGATCAGCACGCGCACGCCGAAGCCGAAGCTCTGAGTTCGCGAGACGTTCTGCACGCGTTCCTCACGCGTGAAGACCGATTCGTTCCGGTAGCGATTGATGCGGATGTCGGCGTAAGTCGCGCCCAGTTTTTTGGCACGGGAGATGACGATGTCCGCGAGCTTGTTCTTGTCAATGCCAGCGGCCGCCGCGGCTGCCGCTTCGAACGCCCACTCCGGCAGGCTCGCCGCGCTGCAGACGAGGGCAGTGGTCTTTAAAAATTCGCGCCGCGAGGAGTTCATGGTTCTGAAGCTAGAAATTCAGTCGCGTGGAGACAACCGAAATCTGGAGATCGTTTCATCAGCTCATTTGGGAGGGCGGGGCTACTGACAAGCTAATGATTCCTTCAGAAAAACAGGCTCGCGAAGGCGCTCACCCCTCCAAACGCACATCCCACAGAAAGAAATAGTGCTTGCCCCCGGACGCTCGGCGGCTACCTTCTGCGCCCTTGATTTGAGATAGGAATGTTATGGCACGAATTTGTGAATTGACCGGCAAAGGCCCGCGCAAGGGCAGCATTATCTGGCGCAGCGGCAAACCCAAGAAACAAGGCGGCATCGGCACACACATCACCGCCATCACGAAGCGGCGGTTCATGCCCAATCTTCAGCGCGTGAAGATCGTCATCAACGGCGAAGTGCGCTACGCGCGCGTCTCGGCCAAGGCGCTCAAGAAGGGCATGGTCGTCAAAGCGCCGAAGCGGAATTGGAAACCGGAGGAAGCGGCCAAGGCCT
>CAZNOE010000417.1:0-5683 GCA_964574525.1 uncultured Bifidobacteriaceae bacterium | reverse complement strand
CCCTCGAAATCAAAATCGCCGCCTGATCTCAGGTTACTATGCGGCCACACACCCAAGCTTACCCGATATCGTGATAGAAGCTTGGTTTGGCATTTGGGATTTGCTAATACTCAAACAGCTTATTTCAAACAGCGCAACGATGACAATCGAAAGCCTCATGCGAAAACGATGGAGCCGATTGGTACTCGGTTACTGCTTTTGGACGTTGCTGGGCCTGTCATTCGCGAGCCAGTTTTACATCTCGAGCGCCAAGGCCGGCCTGGAGGTGAATTGGAAACAGGCCGTCAACTATGCGTTGGCAGACTGGTACGTCTTTGCGTTGCTCTCGATTCCCGTCATTCATTTGGCGCGGCGGTTTCGATTTGCAGCCGGCACCTGGGCGCGCAGCCTCGCCGCCCACGCCGTTGCCAGCGTTTTCTTTTCGCTTGCTTACATGGTCATTCGGGCGTGGGTAGGCCAATGGCAAAGCGAGGCCGCTTTCAACCAGGTGTTCAAGCCACTGTTGGTGAAGACCTGGCATTTCAATCTGCTCATCTATTGGGTGATCGTTGCCGTGAGTCACGCTTTCGATTACTATCGCAAGTACCGGGAGCGGGAATTGCGCGCTTCAGAGTTGGAAAAGCATTTGGCACAGGCAAAACTGCAGGCACTGCAAATGCAGTTGAACCCGCATTTTTTGTTTAACACCTTGCACTCGATCTCCTCGCTCATGCACAAAGATGTCGAGGCGGCGGATCGAATGATCGCGCGGCTGAGCGATTTGCTGCGGGCGGCGCTCGAAGGCGCCGGAACACAGCAGGTGACGCTGCGGCAGGAGTTGGATTTACTGCAACTCTACCTCGCCATCGAACAGGTCCGGTTCGGCAACCGGCTCACAGTGAAAATGAATATCGCCCCCGACACGCTCGGAGCGCAGGTGCCGAATCTTATTTTGCAGCCGCTCGTTGAAAATGCGATTCGACATGGGATCGAACCACGCGCCCGGCCCGGCTTTATTGAGTTGGCGGCCCACTGCCAGGACGGCGTTCTGTCGCTGGTGGTGAGCGACGATGGCGCGGGGCTTGGCGAGAACGGAAAGATCAAGGAAGGAGTTGGTTTGTCGAACACGCGGGCGCGGTTGCGAGAGCTCTATGGCACAGCCCAGCGCTTTGAATTGCTTCGTGGTCAGCAGGGGGGCGTGCGAGTCGAACTGAGTATTCCATTTCATGAGGAGCAAGAATAGTGATGAAAGTGCGAACGTTAATCGCCGATGACGAACCGCTGGCGCGGGAGCGTCTGCGCCAATTGCTTGCGGACCGACCCGAAATTGAAGTGGTGGGCGAGTGTGCGGATGGCCGCGAAGCGGTAGCCGCGATCCAGGCGAAATCGCCTGACCTCATTTTTCTGGATATTCAGATGCCTGAACTGGATGGGTTCGCGGTGCTGGAAGCGATCAACATCGAACCGATGCCGATAATCGTATTTGTCACAGCGCATGACAAGTTTGCCCTCCGCGCGTTCGACGTGCATGCGGTGGATTACCTGCTAAAACCTTTCGATCGCGAACGGTTTGAGTCCGCCTTGCGCCACGCTCTCGAGCAAGTCAAACATCGTGAAGACCCCGGCCGAGCTCAGGCGCAATCCGCCGTACTCTCCGAAGTACAGGCGCCGACGAAACCGGTGGAGCGGCTGGCGATCAAGTCCGACGGCCGGATCCTGGTGGTGAAAACGGCTGACATCGCGTGGATACAATCGGCGCACAATTACGTGGAAATCCACGAAGACAAGCGAACGCATCTGCTTCGCGAGACGATCAGCGCAATCGAAACGCGCCTGCCGCCCGACAAGTTTGTCCGCATCAGCCGTTCGGTGATTGTCAACGTTGACCGGGTAAAGGAACTGGAGCCGCTTTTTTACGGGGAATACACAGTAACGTTGCAGAACGGGAAGCGCTTGACCTTGAGCCGCCGCTACCGGAAAAAACTACCTCAGCTTGGAGTTGGCTAATCAGCCTGAGTCTCTGGCCGTCCGTACCTTGTTTCCAGCCGCTGGCACCATTTCGCTCTTTTTCTGAGCTAATCTTCAACATAAATGGCACATGCCTCCCAATGAACGGTCAGGTTCGCTTGCCTTCACGCTTATCGAACTCCTGGTCGTAATTGCCATCATAGCCATCCTTGCGAGCATGCTTTTGCCCGCTCTGGCGAGGACGAAAGAGAAGGCGCGACGAATCTCCTGCGTTTCGAATGTCAAACAGATCGCTATCGCGATGAAGATGTATGTGGATGATAACAACGGGAATTATCCGCCGCGCATGCCTGACCCTGCCGCTGGCGCGGCCTTTCCCTGCAAACCCTGCCGCACCACTGACTGGCGGCCCTATGCGATTCCGTATCTATCGGGGACGACAAATATGACCAATTCGTCGAGCGTGTTTGTCTGTCCCGGGGACAACGGGCTTCCGATAGACATCGCCGCGGATCCGTTCAATGCGCTCAGTCCGCGGCCCCTTCGCTTTGCGGAGTTTTATGGGAGTTCATATTGTCTGAATGTCGTGATGACGCGCCTGGGGAAGGAAGCGGCGATCATGCAGCCCGCGGATACGTTTATGGGCGCGGAGATCTGGTCGTGGCACCAACCACTCGCGATCAAAGAATTCCAAGGCAAGACTGCGAAGCCGATTCGGGTCGCTTATTTTTGTGATGGTCACGCGACGGTAACCTCGGAAGAGTTTATCCAACTGCAATGCGCCCCGCCGGCAGCACCCGGGATCGGGCCGGTGCCGTGACTTTCTCGAATATGCTTCTAGTGAAGGAGTCTCAATTCATGAGGTGCTTCCTGATTTGCCTGGTGTTGGCGACCGTGGCAGTCGGTTGCCACAAACCCCAGGGAAAAGTTCTTGGGAAAGCGCCAGCAACAGAACCACGAACGATCCTGGCTGTAAGAGCCGGGGATACTCCGTCGCAGGTGACTCTGAGCGGCGTGATGATCGAAAAATGTCCGATCGCGGGCTGCTGGTTCAAGTTGCGGGACGACACTGGCATCATCAAAGTGGATACGAAATCCGCAGGGTTCGTAGTCGTGAACGTCCCATTGGAAACCAAATTGACTGTGGCTGGAAAAATTGTGACTGAAGGCAACGAAATTACGCTCGAAGCCACAGGCGTCCGCTATTGAAAAATGTCGCGGCTGTTCTTCTTTTTTGGAGGGGCACTGGTTCTGGTGATCATTGGGTGGAAGATTTCACGCCCTTCTTCATCCGAGACTTTTTCCGATGCGAAAAGCAAACCGCCGGAAGCTGCGCCCTTGTGTCCCTGGCGCGAACCCGAGCGCGATTTGAAGATGGTCTTCCCCACTGCCACCGGTTACAAAGTGGAAACCCGAATCCTGAGCGGTTTGCGGTTGGAATTAGGAGAGCGGCTTGGACGGGTTCCAGCCCCTGACGAAAACGCATTTCATTTTTACTCCATCTACCGCGAGGAAACATCTTTGGGAACCGTGTTGACCCGGAGAATCAAAGGGGAGCACGGGGCGATAGAATTGGTGCTAGCCACAGACTTGGAGCGGCGGGTATGCGGGTTGCATTTCCAGCGGCTGCGCGAGCCAGGGCCAATCACTCGTGCACTCGAGAACACCGAATGGCGCCAGTCATTTGTGGGGAGGCGAGCGGACAGCCAATGGAAGCTCGGCGGAGATATACCGAATGTGCCGCCGGAGGCCCGAGCATCCGCCGAGGCCGTGCTGGAAGGTGCGCGCAGTTTGTTGATCCTGCTGGAAACGGCCGACCGTGCCCATGTCACCCGTAAGGTTGAGGAACACCATTAGCCATGTTGTGGTTCGCACTTCGAAATCTGCGCCGGCGTCCCCTGCGCAATGGGCTGACTTTTGCCGGGCTCGCCGTAGCCGTGGCGGTGCTCACGTGCCTGTTATCGTTCGGCCAAGGTTACCAACGGGCGCTTGGCACCGAGCTTAACCGGATGGGAATGCAAATGATGCTGGTGCCCCTGGGATGTCCGTATGATGCGGCGGCCCGCGTCTTAAAGGGGAGGCCTTTAGAGAACTCGCTGCCGGAGTCCGCACTCGAAGAGGTCCGACGCGATCCGGCAGTGGCGGTGGCTGCTCCATTGATGGTGGCGGCGCTGACCAGTCCCGGAAAAGGCCGAGCCGATATGTGGGTGGGACTGGACGAAAGCGCCCTGGCCCTGAAGCCGTGGTGGAGTGCGAGTTCCGGTGAGAAGTGGTTCAAGGACCCGGACTCGGTCATCCTGGGTTGTGATGCGGCCGAGATAGAAATGCGGAAACCGGGCGACCTGTTCTTCAGCCCCGAAACGGGCCGCAAGTTGACCGTGACAGGCGTGCTTGAACGAAGCGGCACCAGCGATGACAGCTTGTTCTTCGTCCCGCTGCGAACCGCGCAAGAAATGTTCAAGCAGCCGGGTCGGTTGACGGCGATTGCAGTGCGCCTGAGCGATCCGGCACTTTTGCGTGAGGCCAGCGGACGATTGCAACGGATACCCGGAGCGCAAGTGGTGACGCTTACGGAGATGATGGGCTCCTTTCTCAATCTTGTCGGAGCCGTCCAGACGTTGCTGCTTTCGCTCGCCCTCGTAGCAGTGACAGTGAGTGTGCTCAGCGTATTTAATACCTTGATGGCGGCGGTGCTTGAGCAGACACAGGAACTGTCGGTCATGCGAGCCATCGGCTGTTCGCGAGCGCAGGTTCTCGGCCTTATAGCCACCGAGGCGCTTTTGTTGACCAGCTTAGGCAGCCTCGCCGGCATCCTGCTGGGCGTGGCAGCCGGTCGCGGCATCGAGCATTTAGTAAAGCAGTTCGTGCCACTGGCACCCGCGGAACCACTGCTGTGGCCGAGCGCGACGATCCTCATCCAGTGCCTGGCAATGGGAGCGGCTGTGGGTGTGTTAGGGAGCATTTATCCCGCCTGGAGAGCGAGCCGGCTTCATCCGGCGGACGCTTTGAAAGCTGAGCCATGAGCTGGTTGGAACTTTCTTTGAAAGAATGGCGCCGCCGCCCGCTGCGTACCAGCGTGACCGCGGCTGGCGTGGCGATTGCCACCGCCGCGCTCTTCAGTTTGCTCGCATTTCAAAAGGGCTATCGCGAAGGTGTCCACCAGGAATTGGACCGGCTCGGCGCGGAAGTCCTGCTCGTGCCCAAAGGCTGCCCGTATGATGCCGCGTCCATGGCGTTGCACGGCGCGAGTTGGCCTTGCTATCTTAAGCAGCAATATCTCGAAGAAGTCCGGGCTGTGCCGGGAGTAGCGGCGCTGGCGCCGGTTTTCATGACGGCGCTCTACGACGCAGAAGCCAACCAGGCGGTCTATGTGGGGGTGGAGACGAACATCCTGGCGCTCAAACCGGGCTGGCGAATCACAGGAGATTTTCCGCAGCAAAATGGCGGTGTGCTCGCCGGCGCGGAAACAGCAGAGCGCCACGGCTGGCAGCTCGGCCAGCGCGTGCGGTTACCAGGACTGGGGGAGCAAACTGCCACGGTAACGGGAATTCTGGAACGAACCCAAGGAGCCGATGACACTTTTATCTACCTGCGACTGGCCGATGCGCAGGAAAAATTCCATCACACCAATGAATTAACCCACATGCTCATCCGACTGAAGGACCCCAATGAGTTGGACCGCGTGGTGGCTCAATTGCGCGGTTGCGACGCCGGCCTGGCCATGAACGTCGTGCCA
>CAZNOE010000416.1:0-5686 GCA_964574525.1 uncultured Bifidobacteriaceae bacterium | reverse complement strand
TCGGTGACCCGCACAATGAAGAAGAACGTGCCGTTGGTCGCTGCCGTGCCTGAGATGACCCCGCCGGTCGAGAGGCTCAAATTGGGCGGCAGACTGAGCGATCCTGGCGCCAGCGTCCAACTATACGGCAACTGGCCGCCCGAGGCCTGGAGTTGATTTGTGTACGGCGCGCCCTGTTGAGCATTGGGCAGAGAAAGAGTTGTTATCTGCAACGGTGGAGTGGGAATGTAGATCGAGAGGAGACCATCAGCCGTTGCCGACAAGGCATCGGTTACGCGCACATAGAAGAAGAACGTGCCGCTGTTGGTGGGCGTGCCGGAGATGGTGCCGCCACCGGCGACACTGGACAGGTTCAGGCCAGGCGGCAGGGGCGCGGAGCCGGGCGCCAACGACCAACTGTAAGGTTGTTGCCCGCCGGAAGCATTGACGGATTGGCTGTAAAACGTGTTGAGCGTGCCGTCGGGCAACGTAGTGGTCGTCACCTGCAACGGTGACGAACCTGGATTGATGGTCAGCGAGAAAGCCTTGTCCGCAGTATGATTGCCGGTGTCGGTGACGCGAACGGAAAAAAAACTTGATCCTGCGGTGTCGGGAAAACCATTGAGTGCTCCACCAGAAAACAAACTCAGGCCCGACGGCAGCGGGGGCGAGCCGGGACTCAGCGACCAGTTGAAAGGAGTCTGACATCCCGAACCGTCGAATTGAATCTGGTAGAAATCGCCGACCGTGCCGTTGGGAAGCGGGGACGAGGTGGTGATCAGGACCTGCCCTGATTGCACCGGCGTGAAGTTGGCAACACCATCGCCGTTGGAAATGTTCACGTTCTGATTGTTGACGCAGCAATAGCCGCGCGAAATCAAGCCCTCATCGCTGTTGCAGTCCACCCCGACCGACCAGTTCCCGTTGGCCACGTTCAACGAGTAGAACCCTGTGCCGTCGGTGTTGGCCTCGGCGTGATAATTTGTGCCGTTGATGTTGGCGTTGGCACTCACATGGATGTCCGTAATCGGGTTGTTGCCGTTCTCTTTGACGTAGCCGGTGATGTGATTCGTCGCGCGCAGAACGGTGAAATCCCTCCGCACGCACTGGCCGTTGGCGAGAGAAACAGAAACACTCGAAGACGTACCCACATAGTCCGCCAGCGCAAGGGTATCGCTTTCCGGTTGGATATTCCAATTGCCGGCGGTAACGGCTATGGAGTAGCCGCCGTTGGTGGGAAAACTTCTTCCGGAGGCCTCGTAGTAGTAATTCGGTGAATTCTCCGTGCGGAAATCAATCGTGTTCACCGGGTTCCCAAAGTTGTCCACGAGCCGGCCATAAATCAGTGCCGTCGCTTTGGGCAATGGAAAATTCAGGCCCGAGACATTGCCGGTGACGTTCGTCGCAACCCGGTCGCTCAAGCCGACGTAACCTAGTTGCGCAAGCGCGTTTTCGCTGGGTCCGACTTGCCATTGCCCCGAAGTGACCGAAAGGCCGTAATTGCCATTGGTATCGGTCAAACCGAAACTGAACCCGCCTGATCCCTGCGCTGAAACTCCAATCCCCGGCAGGCCGGCACCGCTGGAACTGTCGCTAACCTTTCCGGAAATGGTGAACGGGGCCGGCGTGCCCGTAAGGTTTTGACTCGTCAGCACGTTGGGATTCACCGTTACAAACCCTGTGACAAGCGAGTTGGTGTAAGCGGATACCAAGACGTATTGGCCCGGCGCGGTATAAAGCGTGAAGTTCCCGGCACTGTCGGCCACAGTGCCGTATCCGCCCGGCGCATTCATGCGAACGGCAACCACCACGGCGTTGGTGAGTGGGAAGCCCGAGCCGCCGGCGACGATTTTTCCCGTGACGCCCTGCGGATAGACTTTTTGCCGGACCTCGAACGAATTGGTGAGCGGCGTGAAGGAGGCCGCCGCATTCGTGTCGGACACCAAGAAGAGGTATTTGACGGCGAAGAGGTCAAGGGTCGCATCAGTGCCGGGATAAAACAACTCGGCGCGGATCTGGCCGTTGGTTGCGGCGTCCATGTCCCCAACCACATTCAAATTGGTGCAGCCCGCCAGCAACGGTAATTGCCCGTCGGTCACGGTGAAGCTGCGCCACAAATACAAATTCTCAGGAGCATTGATCACTCCATTCGTATTGAAGTCGCCGTACTTTTCGATGCGGATGGTCTTGCCCGAGGTCAGCCCGGTCACGGTGATGGAAATCTTGCTGACGAAATCATTCGTGATCACCGACGGGCTGATGGTGACGCCGACAGCCGCCCGGCAGGAATCAGGGTGGAAGCAAGACCCAAGCAGCAACCCCAAAACCAAGCAACGAATGGCGAAAAAAAGACGGCAGTTCAAAGATGTTCCGTTCCATGGATTCATGCTAAACATTCTCTGAGCACGACTATTCACAAGCCACGCCGAGAATTCAAGCGTATTCCCGCTTATTGCAACTGGCGCGATGAATTCCGCGTTTTCAAGCCCGTGCCTGCGCCAGTTGCTTCGCGAGCCGAATCGCGGCAATCATGCTCGAAGGATTCGCCACGCCTTGTCCCGCGATGTCGTAAGCCGTGCCGTGGTCGGGTGAGGTGCGAATGAAGGGAAGACCCAGCGTCCAGTTTACGCCCGTCTCGAACGCGACCGTTTTCAATGGCGCCAAGCCCTGGTCGTGGTACATCGCCACAACGACATCGTAGTCCCCGCGCAAGGCGTTGTAGAAAACGGCGTCCGCACTGTAAGGACCAATCACATCGAACTGCCGCCGCTGCGCCGCCAGCACCGCCGGGCCAATGACCTTTTGCTCTTCGTTGCCCATCTGGCCGCCTTCGCCAGCGTGCGGATTCAAGCCGCACACGACAATGCGCGCGCGGGACAAGCCCAGATCGCGGCACGCCTGCGCGGCCAGTTCAATCGCAAGTTCAACCTTGGCCTTGGTGATGTGTTCGGCAACCAGTTTCAGCGGAAGATGGGTTGTCACCAGAGCGACACGCAGCCAGCGCCCGCGATCGTCCTGCCCAAGCAACATCATGGCGGTGCGCTCCACGCCGGCGATCTGAGAGAGAAACTCCGTCTGCCCCACGAACGCCTGTCCCGCGCGCACGATCGCTTCCTTGCTCACCGGCGCGGTAACCAACGCGTCGAGTTCCTGACGCAAGGATCGTTGCGCGCCGTCGGCCAGCCAGGCCACGGCCGCGCGCGCGGCGGCGGGCGATCCCTCGACCAAATCCGGCGCCAGCGGCTCGGACAAGGGATTCGCGATGAAAACACGACCAGCATCGTTCGGGCCGCCGTAAGTTTGCAGGGAAAGATTGAGCGCGAGTTGTTGATTGACCTGGCGCGCATGGCCCGCATCACCAATCAACAAGTAGCGAGTGTCATCGGGCGCTGACTCAGCCGCCAGCGCCTTGAGCGCGACTTCGGGGCCGATCCCGGTGACATCACCCAGTGTTATGCCGATCCAACCTCTCATGGGAACGTGATGCGTGACGTGATACGTGAAAGGTTTTCAGGAGCGCGCCGCGTTTCAACTCACGCGTTACCCATCACGCATCACGCCTGACCGTTTCAGAAATATCTGATGAACGTCTTTTGCTTGAGCCGGTCGATCCAGTTCTTTTGAATCCTCGCGCGCTCTTCGGTGATCATGTTTCTCTCGATTTCACCGCGCACTTCGCTCAGCGCTTTGATATGCGCGGGCCGCCTGTCCTCGACGAGCATCAAATAAATTACTTCCGGAGTCTCGATAACGCCACTGAGTTCCCCGGGCTTGAGAGAGAAAGCGACATCCGCCAATTCCTTGCGCAGCACCAGTGCGCCGTCGCGGTCGTACTTCTGCACCCAGCCCCAGTCTCCGCCCTCGCGTCCCTGCCGGCCTTCGGAATAAACTGCCGCCATCTCCGCGAACGCAGCGCCCTCCTTGATCTTGCGGATGATTTCTTCCGCCAGCTTCCGCACCGAGGCTGCGTCTCCCGAAACCGGTTTGTTCAGGACGATCATGCGCAATTTGACTTCGTCATCCAATTTGTAATCGTTCGTGTGCGCGAGGTAGTAGCTTTCGATCTTGTGCGGCGAGATGACGAGTTCGCCAGAAATATTCTTGATTCGCATTTGCTCGACGATGAATTGTTCGCGCATTTTCAGCCGGAACTTTTCGAGGGTCGAACCTTCTGCTTGTAACGTTTTGGTGAACGTCACGCGGTCCGGAAAACCGGCGCGAATCCGCTCCTCCATGTATTCTTCGATGACGGTTTCCGGCACGGCGTAGCCCGCAGTGTTGAACTCGTGCAGGATCAATTGCCGTTCCAACAGGTATTCCAAGCTTTCGTTCAGCGCTTCCGTGAGCTTCTGGTTGTAAACGTCGGGCTGATTGCGATACTGACGTCTCAGTTCTTCAATCACGGGCACAGTCCTGTTCTCCACGTCTTGATAGGTGATGACGGTGTCATGGACGATGGCATGGATGCCGTTGGCTAGCTCGGCATGGAGCGCGCAGCCGAAGCCGCAGACGGCAACTGCCACGAAGATCGCGCGAAAAGCTTTCATTTGAACTCGCACGGATACTAGGTCGCGTCCCATTGGCGGTCAAGCGAAGCGACATTCATAAAGATCTGTGTTGTTTCCCTAGCCATTTCAGCCCCGCAGTTTTACCCGCAAACCAGTTTTCTCCGGCGCGCTGGCAAAGGACAGAATGCCCTTTTCCGCCGTGACGCCGATGTAGGGATCGTTCGCGATCAGAATATTTCCATCAATATCCAGATAATCGCAGAGTTCCGCCAGGTGCGCCGCGGCGCTGATCAGCACACTGGTCTCGATCATGCAGCCGATCATCGTTTTCAAACCGAGCTTGCGCGCGGCGCTCAACGCGTCGAACCCCGCGCTCACGCCACCGGTCTTGACAAGCTTCACATTTACGCCGTGATAACACTCGGCGCAGTGCGCAACATCTTCGGCGTGGTGGTAGGATTCGTCCGCAAACAGCGGCAACGGCGCACGTTCTTTCAGCCAGACCAGGTCCTTCGGATTCGTGTTCGACGGCATCGGCTGCTCGATGAACTGGATGTGGCCATCGCGGGCGAGCCATTCGGTTTTTTCGAGCGCTTCTTCTTTCGTCTTCCAGCCTTCGTTGGCATCCACGCGCACGGGTTTCTGTGGCGCGACTTCGCGTAACGTCGCCAGGATGGTTTTCTCGTCGGGCACGCCGACTTTGAGTTTGAGCACCGGATATTTTTCCGCCGCCAGAACTTTCTTGCGGATGACTTCGGGTTTATCAATGCCGATGCTGAAGGAAGTCACGTGGTGGTTTTCGCGGAAACCAAGCCCGAGAAAATCGTAGAGCGGCTTGCCGGCCTGCTTCGCCGCGCCATCCAAGAGGGCGATGTTCAACGCGCACTTGGCGGCCATGTTACCGGCGGTGACGGTGTCGAGGTGTTTCATGCTGCCGGGTACGTCGGCAAACGATAGCCGGTCCGGATCCACGCGCCGGCAGAACGCCTCGACCGTATCCACTGATTCATGGTAGCGCGCGATGGGTGCGGCTTCCCCCAGGCCGGAAGTCGCGCCATCGGACAATTCGACGAGGAGGACTTGCGACTTGTTCTCACTGCCACGAGCGATCGTCCAAGTGTAGGTGAGCTGTAAATCCTTACGCCAGAATTTCAATTTCACAGAGAAACAAAACCGGAAAACGGCGCCAGAAGCAACAA
>CAZNOE010000415.1:0-5687 GCA_964574525.1 uncultured Bifidobacteriaceae bacterium | reverse complement strand
TCTGGCCGAAAGCCAAGGCGAGTGACTTTGCTCAATTCGTCGCGCTGGCCAAACGCGGCAAGCCGATTCCGTCTCACAGGTCCGCCGATGCAAAGGAAGAGCAGGAGTATCAGAAAGGCGAGTTGCAACGGAGCATCAAGTATTGCAAAGAAGCGTTGGGCCTTGGGCTCAGAACTTAACTACTATGAACAAAGCGTACAAGAACTGTCAGAGTTGCGGAATGCCGCTCAAGCGTGATGAACAGGGCGGCGGCACGAATGCCGACGGATCGAAGAGCACCGTTTATTGCAGCCACTGCTTTCAGCGCGGAGAGTTTGTGCTGGTGGGAATCACAGTTGAGGAAATGCAAGGGCGCGTGCGTCAGAAGCTCACCGAGATGGGCTTCCCGGGTTTTGTGGCGGGCCTGTTCACCCGCGGCATTCCCAAACTGGAACGCTGGCGGCCGCAGGCGCGCGGGTGAGGCGCGATGCGTGCGCGCCGGCTCAGCCTTGGGGTTCTGTTGATTGTCGTGGCTGGAGGTATTGTGTGGCTGGCGAAACACCTGCCCAAGCCGCACACCATCGCATTGCCCGACGGCTCGCAACTGACATTGGTCAAGGTCACCCGCGGCACGAACCACATTTACCGCTACGGACGTGGCTGGCAGGATTTTCTTTACCCACTCCTGCCGCTGAAACTGCGAGTGAAGCTATCGGCGCGCGTGATGGAGTGGAACTCCTTCAATCGTGATAGTGTCATGGTGTGGTTTCGTCGCGACGGCCTGCCATCTTCGGCAGCGGCGGCGACTCGGCTTTACCTGTCGGCTGCCGATGAGCACGGGCTGGAATCGCCATTGCAACTCACTGCGCACACCACGCGCACGGCGGGTGCAACGCCGCCGACAACGAACACGGTCGCAACCCAAATCAGCGGTTGGGAGTTGGCGGGTTTTCCGAAGCGCTCCCGCCAATTCAACATCCTGGCGCATTGCCCGACTCAAACGGAATTGTCTCGCGTAGGAGGGTTTCGAATTCCCAATCCCGCGCGGCGCAGATTTCCCGTGTGGACCGCGGAAGCGTTGCCCGCGACTCGCCAAACGAACGGCCTTGCGGTGACTCTCATCAAGCTGGAAACGGGAATGTCTGGAGTCATGTCTGGTCCGAGGCTGGGAATCCCGGCGAGAGTTTTTTCGCGTGCCACCTTGCAGTTTAACGAGAACGGCGTAGTGACCGAGGGATGGGCCGTGACCCGAATCCTCGCTCGTAGCGCGACGGGTGAGACTCGGTCCGGCAGCGACCAGCCTGCCCAATGGTGGGAAGGCAAACACATCGCAGACATGTGGGGAGGCCTTTGGCTGGAAGAACCGGCTTGGAAGCTGGACGTTGATTTTGCACGCACCGCGAGCTTTCCTGCTGAAGATCTCTGGGCCATCAACGGTGTGCGCGTGCCGCAGCCAGGAGAAATGGTGGAACACCGGGTCGAAACGAACTTGCACGCTGTGAAGCTGGAGCTTTTGGGCGTTAGCGGATTGAAGAATTTTCCAGCGAGTCAGGTCACGCCATCATACGCCGTCGTTCACGTTCGCACGCAGTACCCGTTGGATCGCTTGCGAGTTTTGCTGGTGGAAGCGCGCGACAACCGTGGGCGCACAGCGCAGCCGCGTGGATTGACGAACAGCATCAGCACGGGCGCTGGCGGGAACACGCCAAAGGAATCGCTCACAGGATTCCGCGTTGAGATTCCAGAAGGCGCCAAGTCGTTGCACATCACACTCGCGGCCACACCCATCCGGCACGTGGAATTTCTGGCCAAACCTGTCTTGACTCAGCCGCGCCTCGCGGAATAGAGTCGTGCAGGTTGAGTTGCGACTCGGTTTCGGGGTGGAGTCGCGGCGTGAACAATGGGTTTATGGGCTGTTCTTAATATGAACCGGGTGCAACGTTTTCTGGGGTACGCGTTGATCGTCCTCCTTGTCGGGCTTCCTTTGCCCGTTCGCGCTCGCGAAATGTCCCCTCCGCCAGAAAACTCCGCGGCCTGGCTTTCGCCCACCGCGCTTGCCGCGTCGCCTGGCGGTGAAACGCTATTCATCGCTTGCGCCACTGCCGGCCGCGTATTGGCCCTTGACCTCGAGACCCGGCGCATCACGTATTCCGTCAAGGTGGCCACTTTCCCCACCGGCTTGGCGGTCTCCGCCGATGCCCGGCGGTTGTTCGTCACGTGCGCCGGGCCGCAAAGCCGGGTCTGTGTGGTGGACACCGCACGCGGCCGCCTGGTCGAAAGAATCCCAGCGGGTCACACCGCCATGTCGCCCGTGCTCTCACCCGATGGTAAAACGCTCTTCGTTTGCAACCGTTTCAACGACAACATCAACGTGATTGACCTTGCGACGAAGAAGGAGGTCCGACGCATTCCCGTCCGGCGCGAACCCGTGGCGGCGGCGATCACGCCTGATGGCAAGCGACTGCTTGTGGCAAACCTGCTGCACACCGGCCGGGCGGATGCCGAGCGCGTCGGCGCGGTCGTGAGCGTCATTGATATCGCACTGGGTCGGGTGGTGGACGATTTGTGGTTGCCCAACGGCAGCGGTTCGCTGAATGACATTCGCGTCTCGCCGGACGGCAAATACGCCGTGGTCACGCATGTCCTCTCACGCTTCCACCTGCCGACCACGCAGCTTGAGCGGGGATGGATGAACACCAATGCCAAGACGATTATCGCTCTCGACCGTATGGAAGTTTTGAACACGGTTCTGCTCGACAGCGTGGACCGCGGCGCCGCCAACCCTTGGGGTGCGGCTTGGAGCGCGGACAGCCAGACGCTCGTGGTCGCTCTCGCCGGCACCCACGAAGTCAGCGTCACGGATTTCCCGGCGTTGCTCGCAAAACTGGCCGCGCTCTCAACCAATTCTTCCACGGCAGCCAGCGCGGCCCTCCCTTATAGCGCCGCCGCCTCCCATGTGCCGTCGGATGTGCCAAACGATTTGTCGTTTCTCGTCGGCGTCCGCGAACGCCGTCCGCTTCCGGAAGGCGACCTTGGCCCGCGGGCGGTCGTGGTCGTGGGAAGGCGCGCCTACACCGCGAACTACTTTTCCGACACGCTCACCGCGATTGATCTCGACGGCGCGCACCCAAAGATCGAGACCATACCGCTCGGGCCGAAGCCACGGATGACCCCCGAGCGGCAAGGCGAACTCAATTTCCACGACGCACGTCTCTGTTTTCAAGGCTGGCAAAGCTGCGCCACTTGCCATCCCGGCGAAGCGCGCGTGGACGCGTTGAATTGGGACCTGCTCAACGACGGCATCGGCAATCCGAAAAACAACAAGAGTCTGCTTCTCGCGCACAAAACTCCGCCCGCGATGAGCACGGGCATCCGCGAAAGCGCCGAGGTCGCCGTGCGGGCGGGCATCCGCCACAGCCTGTTCACTGTGCAACCACCCGAGGTGGCCGATGCGCTGGATGCTTATCTCATATCGCTGGAGCCCGTGCCAAGTCCGCGTCTGGTCAAAGGCCAATTCTCGGTCGCGGCGAAGCGCGGCGGTCGTGTGTTCCGCCAGCCGGAGGTCGGTTGCGCCAAATGCCACATCGCGCCGTTGTTCACGAGTCTCCAATCCTACGACGTGGGCACAACCGGTCCGCTCGACAAAGGCGTCCGCGAGTTCGACACGCCGACGCTGGTGGAAATCTGGCGCACCGCGCCGTACTTGCACGACGGCTCCGCAGCGACAATGCGCGACGTTCTGACCACGGCCAACAAGAACGATCACCACGGCAAGACGTCGCACCTGACCGCGGATCAAATCAACGACCTGATCGAATACCTGTTGTCCCTGTGAAACGAGATCGAGTTCACCCATGAATCCAGCTCAAACCAAACTTTTGGCGGCGCTTGGCGTGTCAGTCCTTTGTCTGGTGTTCACGACGGTGGCAGCCCAACCGTCCGTGACGAAAGAGAAAATCGCCCAGCGTAATTCCCCGGCTGCTGACAACACGTTGCTCGCCCGTTTCCGCGCCGGCCCGCTGGCAGGCGTGACCAACGTTGTCTTTTGTGCCCGCATTCCCAACGACCGCGACGGTCATTGGTATGCGAACATCGGTTACTACGCGCACGACCCGGACCGCAAGGCGTGGCGAGAAGGCGCGAAGCTTTACCGCTTGAATCTTGTCACCGGCCAGCTCACCACCCTCCTCGACGATCCGCGCGGCGGTGTGCGCGATCCGCAGGTTCATTACGGCGGAAAGAAAATCCTGTTCAGCTACCGCAAGGGCGGCACGGAGAATTATTTGCTCCATGAGATCAACGCTGACGGCACGCGTCTGCGTCAGCTCACGTCCGGTGATTACGACGACTTCGAGCCGACTTACGTTCCGGACGGTGACATCGTGTTTATCTCCACGCGTTGCAAACGGTGGGTAAATTGCTGGCTCACGCAGGTTGCGGTGATGCATCGTTGCGGTCCAGACGGGCAGAACATCCGCGCCATTTCCAGCAACACCGAACACGACAACACGCCCTGGCCACTAAACGATGGACGACTGCTTTACACGCGGTGGGAGTACGTGGATCGCAGCCAGGTGCATTACCACCATTTGTGGGTCAGCAATCCCGACGGCACGGGGCAGATGAACTGGTATGGCAATTTTCATCCGGGCATCGTCATGATTGACGCCAAACCGATTCCCGGCTCGGACAAAGTGGTCTCGATCTTTTCGCCTGGCCACGGCCAGATTGAACACGCGGGCACGGTGACGGTGGTGGACCCGCAAGCCGGGCCGGATGTTCAGGCATTTGCCAAGGCTGTCAGCCGCGGCAACCAGTTCCGCGATCCGTGGGCGTTCTCCGAGAATTGTTTCATGGCGGCACAGGGCCAGTCGCTCGTGGTCATGGATGAAACCGGCGCTGCGCAGCAGATTTTCAAATTGCCGGAGGAAGATGCGAAGCGGGGGATGTTGCTCCAGGAGCCGCGTCCGCTGGTGTCCCGCTCGCGCGAACCGGTCGTGGTTCCTCGTGTCAATCCAAGCGCCCCAACCGGCCGGCTCGTGCTTGCAAACGTCTATGAAGGACGCGACATGACCGGAGTCGCGCGCGGTGACATCAAGAAGCTGCTCGTGCTCGAATCGCTGCCCATGCCGATCCATTACACCGGTGGCATGGACCCGATCAGCTACGGCGGCACGTTCACTTTGGAGCGGATTGTCGGGACGGTTCCGGTGGAGGAAGATGGTTCCGCTTACATGGAGTTGCCCGCGTTGCGAAGTTTGTTCTTCGTCGCGCTGGACAAGGATGATCTGTCGGTCAAGCGCATGCAGAGTTTCCTCACCGTCCAACCGGGTGAAGTGACCAGTTGCGTGGGTTGTCACGAGCAGCGCACCAGGACTCCAGGCAGTCAGGCCGCGCTCATCACGGCGAAGGCCGTTCGCCGTGAACCGAGCCGCATTGCCCCAATCAAGGACGTGCCCGAGGTATTCGATTTTCCGCGCGACATTCAACCCATCCTCGACGAGTTATGCGTGAGCTGCCACGGCTACGAAAAGACCACCGCTGGCGGGCCGCGCGCGGGGCGGTTGATTCTCACCGGCGACCGCGGGCCGATGTTCAGTCAGAGCTACTACATGCTGACCATTGCGCGGTTATTTTCCGACGGACGCAATCAAGCGGTCAGCAGCTATGCGCCGCGCACGCTCGGTTCATCGGCCAGCAGAATTCTC
>CAZNOE010000414.1:0-5689 GCA_964574525.1 uncultured Bifidobacteriaceae bacterium | reverse complement strand
GATCACTGCGATTGCCAAGCTTGCCGGAATAGGGGCCGAAGATTTTCACGGCGGGGTTGGTCGCTCCGTATCTGGCGCGAAATGCCGCCAAAGCCGCAGCGTCGGCTGGATCAAAATTCACCACCAACGCAAGGCCGCCCGCGACGAGCGGTTGGTTCGTCGGAAACGTGAAGCCAACGCCGCCATCAATCCGCCAGGCGCCGTTCGTGTCGAACAGGTTTACGGTGACCGCGGTGGGATTCAGCAGTTCGAGGTATTCATCCAGCGTATTGTCATTGGTGCCCACGTCCGGCGGATGATACATCACCTCACTGATCACGACGTGCCGGGGAGGCGCAATGTTCTGGCCGTCGCGTGTGCGCAGCAGCGTGAACCAGTCACCGCTGCCGTCGGGGTAATGGCCAATGGAGAAATCGTTCTCCTGTCCCTTGAATTGAATCGCATCCACCACGCGATCAGCCGCAGTGCCGGGCAGATAAGACAGCAATACTTGTTCGCCGCTTTTGTCCAAGCCAAAGCCGCTTGTGATCGGGGCATGAAAGCCGGTGACTTCATCAAAGCTGATCCGGCCTAAAGCGGGGACCGACACCGCGGGAATCGCCCATTTCCGCAGGTCGGCGGGATCGTCGCTCAAAAACCAACCACCCAGCGAAATGTTCGTGGTCGATTGGTTGTAAAGTTCGATCCAATCGTTGGAGTCGTATTCCGGTTTATTTGTATTGGAGTAATCCGTGTGCGCGGTGATTTCATTGAGCACTACTGTGGAGGCAGGCGGTGGCGGATCCGCCGCACCCGGGGAGCCGCCGATGAAAGCACTGGCGCGCCAGTTGCCCGGATAATCCAATGCGCCATTCGCCTGGCCGTTGGTCGTCCGATCCAGCGGCACCAGCGAATGGCCCGCTCCGCTGGCGGCGACCGGCCAACCGCGTCCATTGCCATAATCGAAGGAGAAAATCTCCGTGCCGTCCGCGCCGGTTTTTAGTTCCAGTTTTTCGCCGTCATTGGCGAGACTGCCTGTATAAGGACCCGTCACGAGAACGTTCGTTGCCAAACCGTAGTGCGCGCGAAATGCAGCGAAGTCCACCGCCTTAACCACCAATAGATAACTACCCGGCGCCATCGCTGTGCCTGGCGTGAAGGTAAAATCAATGCCCGCGGTAAAATTGACGCCGCTCAACTCCAGCGTCAGGTTCGTGCTCAGGTTGTGCAGTTCAACGAACTCGAACTCGCTCCCGCCTGGCGGATTGTGCATGAGTTCGGAAATGCGCAGATTATCCACGAGCGCCGCGGCATTGTCAGGTTCGGTCGCGACAAACTGGACCGGTGCCGACCAGTGGCTCCACCGGCCATTGGTGTCTTTCGTTTTAACCCGGACACGATACGCATGACCGATCTTGACCGCGCTGGCCGGAATCATGATGTCGCTGTTGAACGATGTCAGTTCGCTGCTTTCCCAGGCGGCCGTGATTTCGTAAGGCCGCGGTACGTTCGGATCAAAGCCGGGTGCGTTCGTATCGGTGATTTCGCCGATGCGCCATTTCATCGCGGCAAAGGGATAGGGGCCGCTGTAAGCCGAACTCCGGAAGCTCAACCGGTTCAACGGATAGTTGGCGTAGCCGATGTAGCTGAGGGTCGGTGTGGCGGGAATTGTGTCGGCCGCCAATCCGTCCAGACCGGAGACCCCGCTGGCGAGCGCGGCGCTCGTGGCCCGATAGACGACATAATTTTTCATCAACTGAACACAGCCGTTGAAATCCTTGCTGACCGGCTCGGTCCATTGATAGAAGCGACCCTGGCCCGCTTTGGACAGGTTCACGATGCTGGAATCGCTCATGACCGGGTTGTAGTCCCATTGCGCGCGGTCGGCATCAACGATTGAAGGTTGATTGGGCGTCCCGCGAATCAGCGCGGCCATTTCGTCAATCACCTGAAATGCCTGGTCGGTGTTGAAGAGGAGATCACGAATCTCCCGGGCGCGATTGCGGAATTCGAGCGCCAGCGCAGGGTAAACCGGTGTTGAAGAAAAATCACTGAGCACGCGGCTCTTGAACGGCTCATTGCCACCGCTGACGCCGGCGCGGTACATGTTGTCCGCCCAACTCAAATCAAGGTCCCATGGCCAGACTTCCCATTGGCCGATGACGGGATTGCGGTAATAGAAATAGTTCTTGCCGTCGGCGATGTCGTAGTGATGGAAGCCCTGAAGGATGGTTTGATAGCTGTAGTATTGCGGGAGATTCAGATTTGTGCGCCACCATGATTCGGTCGGAGTGGTGTTGTTGTAGATGTTTAGAAACGCGTTCAGGTCCGATCTGTCGAGCGGACCCTCCGGTCCGATATTGTTCAGCGTTCCGGTGCCGGACTGCATGTCGTAAATGTTTCCATCCGGCAGCCCGCGTTCGTCAAGAAACCGGCCGTCCTGTTCTTCCACCACGAGATATAGTCCCCAGAAGTCGCCGCTGTATTGGTCCCCCGCCGGCGCTTCCGAAGCGCCGTCAATGATGCGGAATTGCACGTGAGTGGTCAGCGGCGCATCCACACCCGCGAGCCGAAACAATTTGTAGCCGAGCGATTCAAACATGCCCTGCTCGCCGCGGTGCAAATAGTCGCCCTGCTGAATGTCGGGACGAAAGCTCAAGCGCCGCCATGGCGCATTGTATTTGTGGCCCCAATCATCACGCGCCTGGAAGTTGTGTCCGCGGTTGAACGCGAACTTCCACGCGTTCTTGCCCATGGCATAACGCCAGACACCGCCACGCATCCGAAAACTGATGTGGTCGTAAACGTGTCCGTCATAAACAAGCGTGCCGGGCCAAAGGTAATTGTCGCCGTTGTATTGATTGTTGGGCGCGCCGGGATTCCAGCCGGTGGCGGTCAGCACTGAATTGTTTTTCGCGATCAACTGGTAAACCGGCAGCCGGTTCATCTCATTCGAGTTTACCGTGAAACTCGCGCTCACGCCTGGTTGCACTGCGCCCGTCCATGCCGGCACACCATTGTAAACGAAGTAAGCAAAGTTCGGTTGCGGATCATCGGCGTACGGAACGGTGACGCTCAAGCCCGTAGCATCCGTGGCGGAAATCCGATATCGCACGAGCCGCCGATTTGTCTGGAACGAAGCGGGAAGCACGACGGTGTAGATGCTGTCTCCCGCTTGGGCATCTCCGTTGAGGCCGGCATCGTTCATGGCCAGCGTGGTCCAATTGTTCGCGTACGCCGCGTCGGTCAGTTCGATGTAGTTGCCCGGGTCCACCAGTTGATAGCGCAGCGTGACGTTCGTTACGCCTTCAGAATCGGTGATCCGGGCCGTAATGGCCACTGGCTGCCCGGATATCGGTTGGTTCGGAGCATGGTCCACCTGCCGGATGGCCGGAGGAAGATTCGTGGCATAGACCGAGTTTCGAGCGCCAGGAGTCGGACCGTGGCTGGGAGCACCGGTCGTCGCCGCCAAGCGCACGTCGAGGAAGAAATCACTGCTGGCGCTGAGACTTGAATTGGCGGCTTGAATGGCGATGATGTTCGTGCCGTTCATCAGAAAACTCTGCGCCGAACCAATAGTGAACGTGATGTAACTGAGGTTTTCCAACGCCGACGAAGCGGTGCCGTTGTAGGGGACTTCACTCGAGGAAATGTTTGCGTTCAGAACGTTCGAGCCATTGATCCAGACTTTGAAACCATCGTCGTACACCGCTTGAAAGGTCAATCCGTTGATCTGCGACTTGTTGGTCACGACAAACGTCTTTCGGAAAAATACCGTCGTGTAGTTGCTGCGCATATCGCTGAGGATGGTGCTCAGGAAACTCGAACTCTCACCATAGCCGATCACGCCATTGCCGGTCAGCCAATTCGCACCAGGGAAACTCAACGCCCGCCACGCGGTGGTCGGATTGGACGCCTCGCTCAGGCCTTTGAAGTATTTCCAACTGGAGTGATCGGCGATAAACACGTTGGTTTGTTGAAGCGGATTGCCGACAACCGACGCGCGCCAGTTGCCGCCGAGGTTGTTGTCAAAAGCGGGATTGACGAGCTCAATCGAATAGCCGGGCGGATCCCCGACCGTCGGCCAGGGAAAGCCCAGTTGATAATCCACCTCGTCGGCCACGTTCCCCGCCGCGTCCCGCAGGACGATCTTATCTCCGTCGTTGTTGAGAGTGCCCGTCCACGGCCCGAGCGCACCCGAGCCGAACTTGCCTTGGAACGCCGCCGGATTTTCTGCAACCACCACGTAACTCCCGCTTCCTATTTGCGCGCCTGCGGGGAATGTGAAATTGATCCCGTCGGAGAAATACCAGCCGGCCAGGTCCACCGTGTTGCTTCCGGAATTGAACAATTCGATGAACTCGACGGGCTCGGTTTTTACGTCGGGATCGAAATGAATCTCGTTGATGACAATTGCAGCTCGCGCGCCAGAAACCAGCGGGCTGGCGATCAGCATCAGCCAGAATGGAAAACGGAACCACAAAGAGGGCAACTCCGCCGCAGTGACGCGCCAACTCCTTTGATCCTTTGCACTATTGCCCATTCGCTTACAGACCCCAAATGAGGCGGCCGGGGCGACTGGCCCCGGCCGCTTTGCACAACTCATAAACCCACGTTAACCCTTGCTCTGCTATTTTACAATCACCCTGTAGAACTTCCTGGCTGCTGTCGGGGCGTTCGTGTAGGGCGATGCGGCATTGTTGGTCGTGTAAGGCCCGGCTACTTCATTAGCCTCAAGCAACGTGCCTTGCGGCCAGGTCAGGACAATGTTTCCGCCCAAGGGCTGGACGCTGAGCGTGACATTTTGCACTCCGAGGTAGAGGTTTTGCACCTGCGCCGGTGTCAAGGAATAGCCGAAGATTGCCACTTCATCTATTATGCCGTTGAAGGTGCGGGCGTCGCCGAACGCCTCGCCACCGATGCGCATGTTGTCTGTGAAGGCCCGGTTGGCGTGCGCAAACACGTTGATCGCACTTTGCGCACCGTTGGTGTTGATCAGATGGATCGTGGCCTGGGCCGGCTCGACCACCAACGCCACAAAGGACCACTGGTTGAGTGGCACGTTCAGGCCGGAGTTCCAATTGTAGGTCGCGGCGTTATCGAGCCAGTGATAATTCAGATTACCGGTGCCAATGAAGTTGAGACCCGTGGCTGGCTGGCCGGCCCGAGCGAAGACAATCCCGGCCCGGTCAACGTAGCTGGCGGGATTAACCCACGCAGTGATGGTAAGCGTGTTGGTCGTGATCCCCAACGGTGTTGCGGTGACATACGAACCGGGAGTGGGGTTGAACGACTGTATCGCCGCGTTGGCGCTCTCAAATATGCTGAATCCGTCTGCCGGCCTCGGGCCGGCGACGCCGTTGAATGCATTCCACGCAGCGACTCCGTAAGTTCCATTATGTCCGCCCCAGTAATCGTTCGCTGCTGCAGCACCACCGGATGGATCATTCGTTTCGTTCAACCGATAGTAGGAGACCGGATTTAGGGCGATGACGGCCGCCTCGTAGCTGTTGGGTATTGGCGTGATGATGGTCAAGGTGGCGGGTGCGCTGGTGACGGAACCCGTCCCGTTGGTTATAACGACATCATAAATCGCCTGGTTGGCTGCCGCGACGTTCGTGATTGTCAGCGTAGCGGTCGTCGCTCCTGAGAGATTGCCATTATTGGGCACAGGCACGCCGTTGGTGCGCCACTGATACTTCGGCGAACT
>CAZNOE010000413.1:1679-5707 GCA_964574525.1 uncultured Bifidobacteriaceae bacterium | reverse complement strand
GGTTACGAGCGCGAAGGAATCAAGAAAGCAAATGGCATTACCGACAACGCGCCACTGCGCGGCGGCAAGGGAATGCTCTACGAGGGCGGGGTGCGTGTGCCCTACATTTTCCGCTGGCCCGGCAAAATTCCCGCCGGCACGGTTTGCGACACGCCCATCAACAGCGTGGACCTTTACCCGACGCTCCTCGAAGTCGCGGGGGCGCCGCCGCCGCCCGGTTATCCGCTCGATGGCGAGAGCTATCTCAAGCTGCTCACGAGCGGCGGCAAGGCCAAGCTGAAACGTGACGCGATTTACTGGCACTTCCCCGGCTATCTCGGCGCGGGGGAAAACTCCTGGCGCACGACGCCGGCGGGCGCGATTCGCTCCGGCAATTGGAAGCTGATCGAATTCTTCGAAGACGGACGGCTCGAACTCTACAACCTCCGCGATGACCTCGGTGAGAAAAACAACCTCGCCGCCAAAATGCCAGACAGGACCAAGGAGCTTCACGCCAAACTCGTCGCCTGGCGTGCGGAACTAAAAGCGCCGATGCCGACCAAGAACACCGCGCAAGATCCATCCGCCAAGGCTGCCAAACGCGCGAAGAAGCAGAAAAAGCAGGCCGAGGCCGATTAGCCGCGGGACAGCGTGAATCGTTTGCCGGTGTTGGAGGGCTGGCGTAATTTCCTGCTAAATACTCGTTCTTTGTAGGCGCCGAGGTAACGAGGCTCAAATTGCTTGAAACCCGGGTAAATCGCCAGAGCCTCCTTACGTCGGCTCCGCCAAGTCACATTACCCTGGCGGAAGGCTGCCCTAGCTGTGGAACGTTGTGTCCAAAAGTCTGACCAACTCTGTCTTGATTTGCTCCAGCCGCCGCCGGTCGGTGGCGCGCTTCTCTTGCAGAAGCCGGGCGACCTCGGGGGTGGGTTTCATCATGGATTCCGCGAAATGCTGGACTTTCAAATCCACCATCTCCTCGACCAACTTCACTACTGTCTCGGTGTTCATAGCACGTCTCTGTCGGTGATGACCAAAGCAGAATCCGTGCTGGCCCGGGTGGGCCTGCTATCGGCGCGCTGTGGGAGCGCCTCGTTGAATTCGACGCTTGCCCCGTCGCCCGACTCCGGCAAAGATGGGTCAACATGTTCCATTGCGACCGGTTTTCAATCTCATCTTTCCCGGCTTTCGTCGGCTTCGCGCTCTGCCTCGGTGTCGGTTTGCAGGCGGGCCCAGTTTCCGGCAATCTGCGGCCCGCCGTGGATGCCGCCATCGCCAGGGTGCGGCCCGCATTGGTGCGGATTCGCGTGGTTTCGACCGAGTTCAGCGACGGGCGCGAAATCAAGCAGCAGTCCGTCGGCAGCGGCGCGATCATCACCAAGGACGGTTACATCGTTACGAATCATCACGTCGCGGGGCACGCGGCGCGGATGTTTTGCACGCTTTGGAATCGTGAGGAAGTCGAAGCCGAACTCATCGGCACCGATGCGATGACGGACATCTCGGTCATCAAGCTCAAGCCCGAAACACCGCGCGAGTTTCAATTCGTGAAATTCGGCGATTCCGCGGCGATGAACGTGGGCGATCAGGTGCTCGCAATGGGCAGCCCGATGGCGCTTTCGCAATCCGTCACCCTCGGCATCATCAGCAACGTGGAGATGATCATGCCGCGCTTCTTCGGTCGCGGCGGAGCATTCCGGCTCGATGGTGAAGACGTTGGTTCGCTCGTGAAATGGATCGGCCACGACGCGGCGATTTACGGCGGCAACTCCGGCGGTCCGCTCGTCAATCTCAAGGGCGACATCATCGGCATCAACGAAATCAGCTTCGGCCTTGGCGGCGCGATTCCCGGCAACCTCGCGAAAACCGTAGTGGCGGAACTCAAGGCACACGGCAAGATCAAGCGCAGTTGGATCGGCGTGGACACGCAGCCGACCTTCAAGCGCACGAAAAATCCGCGCGGCATCATCATCAGCGGCGTGCTGGCGGATTCGCCGGCGGCAGAGGCGGGCTTCCAGACCGGCGACGTGCTGCTCAAATTGAACGGCGAGGCCACGGACGCCCGTTTCGACGAACAGGTGCCGAACTTCATGCGCATTGCCACGAGCCTGCCCATCGGGAAGAAAGTGGATGCGGTTGTTCTGCGCGACGGCCAGGAGATGAAATTGCAGGTGGCGGCTCTGGAGCGCGGCGAGCTTAATCCCAAGCAGCGCGAGTTGAAGCAATGGGGCATGACGGCCCGGAACATTTCGGCGCTCATGCAACTCGAGATGAAGCGCCCGAATCTCGACGGCGTGCTCGTGGGGACGGTGCGCCCGGGCGGGCCGGCGGGTGATGCCAAACCGTCGCTCCAGTATCGGGACGTGATTCTGGAAGTGGGCGGCACGCCGGTGAAGAACGTGGCGGACCTTGTGCAACTCACGAGCAAGCTCACCGAAGGCAGGACCGAACCCGAGCCGGTGATCGTCACGTTCGAGCGCAAGGCCGAGCGGTTTCTGACGGTGGTGAAAGTGGGCGTGAAGGATTTGGCGGACCCCGGTCTGGAAGTGACGAAGGCCTGGCTGCCCGTCGAGACGCACGTCATCAGCCGGGACATCGCGCGGCAACTCGGCCAGCCGGCGCTCAAGGGTTTTTACATTACGCGCGTCTATGCCGGCACGACGGCCGAGAAAGCCGGGCTGAAGGCGGGCGATTTCATCATCGCGCTGGACGGCGAAAAGCTCACGGCCTCCGCGCCGGAACACGAGGACGAACTCGCCACGCTTATCCGGCAATACGACGTGGGCAAGACGGTCGAGTTGACGGTGCTGCGCGAAAAGGTGGAGAAAAAAATTTCCGCCGAACTGGCGCGCTCGCCGCGGTTGCAACGCGAGTTGAAAAAATATCGCAACGACGATTTTGAATTCACGGTGCGGGACATTGGTTTCTTCGACAGCGCCTCCGAACAATGGAGCAGCGACCAGCGCGGCGTGCTGGTCGAGGACGTAAAGCCTGGCAGTTGGGCGGAACTCGGCTCGCTGGGCGTGGGCGATTTGATTCTCGAAGTCGGCAGCCAGTCCGTCGGCAACGTGGACGAAATGCGCCGGCAGATGGAAAGCATTTCCGCCGGGCGGCAGGCCGTCGTGCGGATGAAAGTCCTGCGCGGTATTCATACGTCGTTTCTCGAAATCGAACCGGCCTGGAAAAATTAACCTCAACTCGAACCCATCATGCACTTGAAATCACAAATCCTGCTCGCGGCTTTGTTACTTTCCCTTTCCCCAGCCAGCCGGGCGGACGAGGTGTCCGACAAGGGCCGCGAAGTTTTCAAAAAGCACCAGCGCGCGGTCGTGACCGTGCAGTTGGTGCAAAAGGTGACGACCGGGCGCGGAGGTGAAGCGCAGGAAAACAAGTCGGACGTCACGGGCACGGTGGTTGATCCCTCCGGATTGACCGTGCTGGCGCTCTCGATGACCGACCCCACCGAGATGTATCGCCGGATGCTGGGTGATCGCTACAAGGCGGAGCTTGAGGTCAGCGACGTGAAAATCCTGCTGGATGACGGCGCGGAGATCGCGGCGGAAATCGTCTTGCGCGACAAAGACCTTGATCTGGCCTTCATACGTCCGAAGGCCAAACTCGCCGCGCCAATGGCCGCGATTGATCTCGCCAAGGCTTCGCCCGCGCAGGTGCTGGATACCGTCGTCACGCTCAACCGCCTGGGCCGCGCCGCGGGCCGCGCCTACTCGGCGTCGGTCGAACGCATCAGCGCCGTCGTGCAAAGGCCGCGCACGTTTTACGTTCCCGACAGCACGATGACCGGCACGGCGCTCGGTTCACCGGCGTTCGCGCTCGACGGTAATATCGTGGGTATTCTCGTGATGCGCACGATCAGCGCTGGCGGGATGGCTGCGTCCCGTTCGGACAACGCGACCTCCATCATCCTGCCCGCCGAAGATGTTCTCAAAGCCGCCAAGCAGGCTCCCGAAGCCAAGGGCGATGATGAGAAGAAGAGCGACGAAAAAAAGGCCGACGCGAAAGAGCCGAAGGAGAAAAAGGAAGAGAAGTAA
>CAZNOE010000413.1:0-1579 GCA_964574525.1 uncultured Bifidobacteriaceae bacterium | reverse complement strand
AACCCAAAGGCGTGAACTGGCCCATTGGTTGTTTCAATCGGCCGTGGATCGCCGACAAGAAAAACTGGGGTTATGACGTGGCGCTCGACGGCATCAAGGCTGCCGGCTACAAGCTCACCGGCCTGCTCACCCGCACCGCCAATGAGCCGCTCCTCGGCTCGGACGCGACGCCCGAATATCTCGATGCGTTGAAAAAGAAAATCGCCGCGCGTGGATTGAAGGTGAACATGGGCGCGGTGCGGACGAAGAACGACCTGTCGCTGCCCGACCAGATTGCCGACATGCGCCGGCAGATTGACAACGGCAAGACCGTCGGCGTGGAATTCCTGCTGACGTTCGGCGTGAACGACGCGAAGCATTTCGAGAATTACTACAAGCTCATGGCCGACGCCGCGGCCTACGCGCAGGAACGCGGACTCAAGCTCGTGCTCAAACCCCATGGCGGCGATGCCGATGAGATGCTCCGTTGCCTCGACCACGTGAAGCACCCGAACTTCAAAATCTGGTTCGACGCCGGCAATATCATTTTCTACACGGGCAAGGACCCGCTCGAACAGCTCAAGCCCATCGTGCAACACGTCACCGGCTTTTGCGCCAAGGATTGCGGGAAGCAGCGCGGCACCGTCTGGCTGGAATTCGGCAAGGGCAAGGTGGATTTCCTCGCCGTGTTCGGCGAAATGAAACGCGCCGGCTTCAACGGCTCGGTGATGGTCGAGTGTTGCGCGCCCGGCGACACGCCCGAAGCCGTGACCGAAAACGCACGGAAGAACCGGGAGTTTTTGGAAAAAGTCTTTGCGACGCTGTGAGCGTTACTTGAGCAGTGCCTTGAAACCGGCCTGCTCGAAATGGTGATCGGCAGTAAGGGAATCGGTAACGCCGCGTTCGCGCATGACCACGAACGTTGCGCAATCTGTGAGCGTCCATTCCTTGTCCGTGTGCTGATGATACAGTTCCAGGGCGCGGTCCAGGAGTTCACGCGAGGCGGAAATGATTTCACAAGCCGCTGCCTGTCGAAGGTGGAGGATGAAGTCCCGGACGCGCGAACGGCATTCGGATTTCGCCAGCGCATCGGCGACTTCCATCAGCACCCAATCGGTGGTGAGCAGATGGGCGCGGACGTTGCGGGAGAAGGCGACGACGCGATCGTGATGCTGGTCACGCCGATTGAGCCGCGCCACAAAGTAGAAGGCATCGGCAAAGACCACGCTCATGGGCGCGAGTGACCGTGAACATAATGGTCGAGATTGGCGGCGAGATCGGCGGGAAGGTCTTCGGCCATGCCGTCGAAATCCTTGAGCGTTTCCCACAGCGTGGGCTCCGACTCGTCCACCGGTTCAATGCGCACGACCGTGCCCGACGGCCACTGGGCATCCGGCGGGAGCACGATTTTGCCCTTTTCTACTTTGGCGATGATGCTCACGGGCGGCAACATAACAGCTTGCGGGTGGCAGTGCCAATCTCGTTTTCAGGCGCTCGTCCGGCGACACACCCGAAGCCGTGACCGAAAACGCGCGGAAGAACCGGGAGTATCTGGAAAAAGTTTTTGCGTCGCTGTGACTGGTTTCATCGGCGGTGGGAG
>CAZNOE010000412.1:1960-5711 GCA_964574525.1 uncultured Bifidobacteriaceae bacterium | reverse complement strand
CCGGCGAAGCCTGCCCCCATCATTTCACGCTTACCGATTCCGCCGTGGCGGGCAGCGAAAAATTCTGGGCCGCCGATGGCAAGGGCGTTTTCGGCTTCGACGGGCGTCCGGATTTGCCCGCGTGGCCCGCCTACGACACGAATTTCAAAATGAACCCGCCGCTGCGTTCCGCGCGTGACCGCGAAGCCATCCTTGCAGGTCTCGCCGATGGCACGATTGAAATTCTTGGCAGCGACCACGCGCCGCATTGTGATTTCGAAAAGGAAGTCGAGTTCGATTACGCGCCCTTCGGCATCACCGGCCTGGAGACTGAGCTGGCGCTCTCACTAATGCAGCTTTATCACGCCAAGCGGCTGAGTCTCGCCGACCTCATTGCAAAATACACGGTGTCGCCGGCGCGGCTGTTGAACCTGCCGAAAGGCACGCTGACTGTTGGTGCCGACGCGGACGTGACGGTGTTCGATCCTGACCGCGAATGGACCTTCGAGCACGCCATAACAGCGAGCAAGTCATTCAATAACCCATTCTATGGCTGGCCGTTGCGGGGCAAGCCGTTTGCCACCATTGTCGGCGGCCGCAAAGTTTGGGTTGAACAAAGTGAGTTGGCTGCCGTCTAAACCTCGACTGCCCCGAAAAACACAAAAAAAGGTTATGACTATGAAAAAGTACGGAATTGGTTTGCTCGCAGCGCTTGCCCTGTTGGGTGTCAACGCCGCGGCATCGGAATGGCTGACCGACCTGCCCAAGGCGCAAGCCAAGGCCAAAGAGGAAAAGAAACTGGTGATGCTGGACTTCACCGGCTCGGACTGGTGCGGCTGGTGCATCAAACTCCACAACGAAGTTTTCTCCAAACCGGAGTTCGCTGAATACGCGAAGAAGAACCTGGTGCTGGTGGAGGTGGATTTTCCGCGGAAGAAACAATTGAGCGCGGCGCAGAAAAAGGCGAACGACGCATTGCAGAAAAAATACAACATCGATGGTTATCCCACGATCATTGTGCTGAATGGCGAAGGCAAAGAAGTCGGCAAGCTCGGTTATATGCCGGGGGGACCAAAGGCGTTCATTGCCGAATTGGAGAAGGTGAAGCAAAAGGCGTAGAGTCTCGGAGATTCAGTGTGTTCACAGGCGTGGCAGAATTTGCCACGCCTTTTTTCGTTCACGCTTGACCGTGTGGGATTGCCGCCTAGCATCGCGCGCGTCGTTCACGGAATGAAAGCAATCCTGGCTCTCGAAGATGGTTCGGTGTTCTACTGGGGAAGCCGAACGGATAAATAGCCATGCCGTCGCCAAGCATCCTCAGCCCCGCCGGAGCGAAGAAGCTCGCTGAGCAAATTCGCGAAATTGGGAAGCATGCCCACAGTGAGGAGGATGTTCGCCTCAACGTGGAGCACGCGCTCCGCCCTGTTCTTGAAAAGCTCGGCATCACCACGCAGGCGGCCTACGAGCAACCTTTGACGCTCCTTCAAGGCCCGGGCCGCGCCGATGCCGTCTATGGTTTCGGCATTTTCGAGTATGAGCGGCCAGGCTGGCTGGCCGTAGCGAAGAACTGAATTTGCGACCATGCCTCTGGAAATTGACTACAAAGCCCTTTTTGAGCGCCTTACGAAACGCTATGGCGACGTGACGCCCAAGGCGCTTGAGAGCATTTTCTGTCCGGTTCTCATTCCAATTCATACGTTGGACAAAACGATTCACAAGGTCGCGCGGCAGAGCCACTACCGGGCGAATTTCACCGTCAAAATTGACGCCGACTGCGAGGATTTGGTTGTGCCGGGACGCACCGGCAAGTTTGTACCGAAGACTTACAAGGATGGTGGTGGCTGGCGGGAGATTGCCAAAGGTCGTATTCTTTCAGTGGATAGGCGGGCAGGCGTTGCTGAAGGAGAAATCTACACCGGCTCTGCTTCAAAGAAGGCAGAGCTTGAGAAAGCACTGGCGGGGCTTTCGCAAAATGATTTCCTGGAAGTTGACCAGTATGGAGCGTCGGCAAAGGTTCTCAGCGGCTTGGTCGAGTATTCGCTCGTTCAGGGGTTGAAGGAGGCTGGATACAAAGTGCGCCGGATGCCGGAGGACATGGCCAGGCACATTGGCGGCTACGCTTACTATGATTTTGAAGTGGAGAAAGCTGGTGTCATTAAGAAGCTCGAAGCGAAATCACTTTGGGGAACTAACACCAAGTTCGCGCGCTTGATTCACAGTTTGACCGTTGGATATCCGACGAGCAGTTGCAAGTTTGTCACGCAGGATTTCTTTGCAGTGAGCTTGTTCTTGCGCACGGGCAACATCCGGGACTTTGCGTTCGCGCGTTCAGTTCCCAAAGACGTCAAGAAGTATGGGCTGCCGCGAGCTGAAAAATTTCCGGAGCATGTAAATCAGAATCCACTGTGCGCGGTTGGCGACGGGACGTGGTTTGGGTCGTTGGGCGAGGTTTGGAATCTGGCTTGAGGATCATCTGCCGCCACGCAGCCCCGGCATTCTCAATAGATTCCTTGAAGTGTTTTCGAATGGTGTGAAGACGTTCTTCGTTCTCGGAAATCTCTGCGGCTTGCCGCCGAAGTTTTGGCAAATCCTCCCGTTGAGCCGGCAGCAACACTTCTGAAAGACAGGATTCATCAATTGCAGGATATGCAATACCGACGTTGTTGCGCATGAGTTGAGCAATCACGAATTCAGTCTTGAGCAAGTAAGCGAGTGTCAGCGAATCAATGTTGATTGGCCGCAACACGGCCAGCCCGGTTGTGCAAACTGAACCGTCTTGATGCGGCCCGACGATGCCGACTGTTCCGCGTTCCGGTCGCACGGTTGAAACCAGCACGTCACCCGCTTTCACAATCTTTCTCGCCCGGCTCGGCGCGACTGAAGTCTCAATGCTGTTGGAGTAAACAACACAAGTCTGTGAATCAATGTCCGAGATTTCGATATAGTTGAATTGCTTGTCTCCCCAGCGCCGCGGATCGGCGCGCTCGTCCACGAGTTGTGCAACGTCCGAGACTACCAAATCTCCCTCTGCCTTACGATTCAATCGCTGCTCGACCTCGGCTGAAAGCGAGGCGTGATGTTGTGCATCCCAACGTTCAAGAACATGGGCATCTTCCAGCCATCTTAACAGATTCGACTTGGGCGGCGGCTCGGTAATCTCATGGAGGATGCGAGGAAGATCGCCTTCGCCCTGAACGATCTTCATGCGCTGGTTGGCCTTCGTTGCAACTGTAAATCCGATGTCTTGGCAGATGGCGAACGCCGTGCGATGCGATGAACCGTTGGCTTTCGATTTCTTGCGAAGATGGAGGATGGAGGTTTTCGTGTTCGTGCCCGCGACACCAAAAGTTACACTTGGCAGGGATACGACCGTGCAAAGTTCAACGTCATTGGCGATTCCCCGGCGTAATTCCTCAAACACCGCCTTGTTTGTCAAAATGCTGTCGGGGACAACCGCAATCAGTTGTCCGCCGGGTGCAAGCCAATCGAGATAACGCTCCATGAAAAGAATTTCGGAATCCAGCTTGCCCGGAAGGCGACGTGACCATTGCGTGGCAATTTTGTATTTCACCAAGTCATTTCCTTGGAAGGACGCACCGAACGGAGGATTCGTTAGAATCAATCTGACCTTGCCAACCAAGCTGTCCGTGAGCTTGGCGTCCGCTCCATTTCTGGCGAGCGAGTTGGCAAGGTGAAGTCTAGCCATCGGAAAACCAAACATGGCAATGTTGGTCAGCGCCAGCCGGATCATTCTCTCGCTTTTATCTATCCC
>CAZNOE010000412.1:0-1860 GCA_964574525.1 uncultured Bifidobacteriaceae bacterium | reverse complement strand
ATGTCGAAGCCGGAAAAACTAAATGAAGAAGTTTGCCGCTGTAATGTTTCAAAGCACTCAATCAGTTCCGCCGCCAACTCGTTCTCCTGTGGCTTGAGCTTCAATTCGAAGTCCCGCACATCCACAGAGTGCGCGAGTGATTCCGGCAAGCTGCGCCGCATCGTTTCGTCCACATGCTCTTTCAAAGCGCCAGCCAGGCTCTGGCCGTTTCGAGCAACGGCCTGTCGGGAAATGCCGCCGTTGCCACGGCGCAGACCTTCGACGTGAGCAAAGAGCAGTTTGGACAGTTCATCCAAGGCTTGGCTTCTCGATGATAGATGAGCGCGCTTGTGCAAAATCTCTCGAATAGAGCGGAGCGTTGCGTCAACTGCCTCGGTTATCATCGGATGATGCGGGGTGACACGGTAAGCTGGCGGCGTCTCCCTCAACTCAGATGGTTGGCTGACCAGTTCGGAGTAAATCTTTCTGAGCTTTGCCTCGTAGGCGGGACGGGGCTTGGCCGCGCCATTCATCCAGCGTTGAACCGAAGCTGGCGATGCTTTGAGTTGAACAGCCAGCAGTTGCGGGTCACCCGCGTGGAAATCCAGCACGGCCTTTAATACCTTTTCAACGGAATCCATGTGCCGATTCTATTCATGGGATTGATTGTGTCCACACTTTTCTACACGGCGTGCGTGGAAATGCTTCCCATCCTAGCACAGTCGTGTTTGATTGTGATTTCACCCTGCCTGCGACGGTGCGGGGAGGTCTCGGACACCTAATTGGGTGACATTCAAACCAGCCACCACGGTCTGCATGGACGGCTTGGACTGCATTTGTCCGACCCTCGCGCGTAAGTTCTGCCGATATGAACAACCAATCAGCGAGGCAAATATGGGACTGACCATTCACTACACGTTGTCCGTGAAGGAAAATCTTTCCGCTGGCGTTGACCGCGAACTGGCGCGGCGCACGGCGCATTACGCGCGCAAAATCGGCTGCGCGGAAGCCAGCGAACCGTATCGGGCGGAGGCAGGCGGGAGTTATGCGCCGTTGTTCTTTGAGGTTGGCAAACCGAAATCGAATGACTCCTTTTTCAACGTAGTTCAGCCCCTGCGCGGCTGGCTGGTGAACGTCTGCCCGGGCGCCGGTTGCGAAACGACGAAACTCGGCTTGTGCCAGTATCCCCGGCGGATTTTGTTTCGCGGCCAACCTGTGCCAACGGGTTTCGAGGGTGGCTGGCAGTTTCACAGCTTCTGCAAAACCCAATACGCGGGCGAGCATGGCTGGGAGAACTTTTTGAAGTGTCATTTGCTGGTCATCAGCCTGCTGGATTTCTGGCGCGACCTCGGCGTGCGAGTGAAGGTGAATGACGAGGGCGGCTATTGGGAAACGCGTTCGGTGGAAAAACTGCGGGCAGAACTTGGGGGTTACGACCGTCTCGTGGCGGCGATGGGCGGAATGTTCAAGGATGCGTGCGGCGATGGCGGCAGCGGTTTGTTGGTGGAGTCGCCGATTTTTGACTACAAGAATTTCGAGCTGCTGGAGCACGAAGGCCGGCGGGAATTTGGCGGACGAATCCGGGAATTGCAGAGAAAGTTGGTCGGGAAAAACAACCGCTGACGTGCCTGCCCCTCAAGCTGTGACTGTCTCTTTCGTTAAAACTTGAACCGCGGTTCCCGCGGCCCTAGCCTGCAGCGCAGTCGTTGAATGGAATGAAAGCAATCCTGGCTCTCGAAGATGGTTCGGTTTTCCACGGCGAAGGTTTTGGCGCGCGCGCCTCCGCCTGTGGCGAGGTTTGCTTCAACACTTCGATGACCGGCTACCAGGAAATCCTCACCGACCCGTCTTACAAAGGGCAGATTGTCACCATGACGTATC
>CAZNOE010000411.1:0-5735 GCA_964574525.1 uncultured Bifidobacteriaceae bacterium | reverse complement strand
CGGTGGAGGCGCTGAAGACGGCGCAGCGCGCGTCGCTGGCGGAGCTGGACGCGCTCTTCGCCACCCTCCAGCACCGCGCCTTCAAGGGGGAGTTATGATCAAGACGCGCTCCAATCCACGGTTTGCCGAGTTGCGTGCTTTGTTTGCATCGAAGCCGGAACTATTGCAGCCGTGGTCGGGCACGTTGTTCCGCTTTCAGACGGTGGAGTTTCCCACGCCGGAAGAAGTGTTGAGCGGCCTGGGCGCGAAGCAGCGCGGCGGTCGTTGGAATCCGCCGGGCGTGACGGCGCTTTACGGCAGCGTGACGGACGCGACGGCGTTGGAGGAAAGCAAAACGAACGACCGTTATTTCGGGATCGTGAACCGCAGTCCCCGACTTGTGGTCGCGGTCGAGGCGACGTTGCAGCAGGTATTGGATCTCACGTCCGCCACCGTGCGTCGTCAACTTGGCGTGACGGTGGCGGAATTGATGGCGGAGGACTGGCGCAAATTGCTGGAGGCGGGGCGTGAGAGTTTCACACAAGCGCTGGGGCGGGCGGCGTTTCAGGCAGGCGCGAGCGGGATTCTCGCCCGCTCCGCCGTTTCGCCTGCGGGCGTCAACGTGGTGGTCTTTTCCAGCAATCTTGGCAAGGGAGAAGGTTTGGCGGTGGTAGAAGGCGAAAAACTGCGGCGGCTCGCGCCGAAAAATTAAGATTGCACCCTGCAATTTTGCAGGTTAGTTTGCAGGCATAATTATGCCAACGATTACGCAAAAGAAACCGACAGCGGCGCGCATGATGGCGTTCCGGTTCAGTCATCACGGCGTGAAGGATTACTCCGGGCTGATGCAGCATTACCGGAAAAAGTTTCATCTCGCCCAGCCGCTGGTGGTGCGGTTGACGGGATTCTCGCCGCGTTCGGTCGCCAAATGGGCGCAGGGGGAATCGCCATCGCACAAACAGGAGAAGGCGCTGGTGGAAATGGATCGTCTGCTGGACAGTCTCGCGCGGGTGATGGAGACGGAGCAGGTGGGCCGCTGGATGAAGACGCCCAACCCGGCCTTCGACGGTTCGACGCCGATGCAGGTCATTGAGCGCGGGGAGATGGATCGCATCTGGCGAATGCTCTACGACGTGGAATCGGGCCAACCGGGTTGAAGGACCTGAATGGCGAGTGATTCCAATTTCGCGTTCCTCAAAACCGAATGGCCTGCTCTGCATGACGCGGCGGGCAAGGCGGAGGCGCTGGCGTATCCCGACGCGCGGACAGCATGCTTCCACGCGCGGCGCGGGTTGGAAGTGATGGTGCATTGGTTCTACAAGCACGATTCTTCGTTGCGGCTGCCGTATCAGGACAATTTGAGCGCGCTCATCCATGAGCCGACATTCAAGCAGGCGGTGGGCGAGGCGGTGTTCAACAAGGCGCGGGTGATCGTCACGCTGGGCAACCGGGCGGTTCACAGTCATCGTGCCATTGCCACCGAGGATGCGCAGGTCGCGGTGAAGGAGTTATTCCACGTCGCCTACTGGTTGGCGCATACCTACGCGCGCGGGACGAAGCCGTCGCCGGGACTGGTCTTCAACCCTGACGCGCTCCCGAAAACCACGCCGTTGCCGAAGCAGACCATCGAGCAACTGCAGCGGCTGGAAACGCAACTGCACGAGCGGGACGAGAAGCTGTCAGCATTGCTGGCAGACAAGACGGCGCTGGATGCGGAGTTGACGCGCTTGCGTGGCGAAATCGCGGAAGCGAAGAAGGCGAACACCGCGCAGGCCGACACGCACAATTATTCTGAGGCCGAGACGCGGGACTACTTCATTGATCTGCTGCTCAAGGAAGCGGGCTGGGCACTCGATCAGGAACGTGACCGTGAATTTCCCGTGAAGGGAATGCCCAGTGAATCGGGCGAGGGTTTCGTAGATTATGTTCTCTGGGGCGATGACGGAATCCCGCTCGCGCTGAACGAGGCCAAGCGCACTAAGCGCGACCCGCGCATAGGCCAGCAGCAGGCAAAGCTGTATGCGGACTGTCTGGAAAAGCAGTTCGGGCGGCGACCAATCATCTTTTACTCGAACGGCTACGACCATTGGATATGGGACGACGCGAATTACCCGCCGCGTCCGGTGCAGGGTTTTTACAAGAAGGCCGAGTTGGAATTGCTGATTCAACGTCGCAAGACGCGAAAGCCACTGGCGGAAGCGAAAATCAACGAGGCGATTGTCGAGCGTTACTATCAGACGCGAGCCATCCGGCGCATTGGCGAAGCGTTCGAGAAAGACCGCGACCGCAAGGCACTCGTCGTGATGGCGACTGGCGCGGGCAAAACGCGGACGGTGATCGCGCTGTGCGATTTGCTGATGCGCTGCAATTGGGCGAAGCGCGTGCTTTTCCTTGCCGACCGTGTGGCACTCGTGAACCAAGCTGTCAACGCTTTCAAGAAGCACTTGCCGGACTCTTCGCCGGTCAATCTGGTTACGGAGAGGGACGCCCAAGGCCGCGTGTATGTGTCCACTTACCCGACGATGATGGGGATGATTGACGAAACGAAGGACGGCCAGCGGCGATTCGGCGCGGGGCACTTTGATCTCATTATCATAGATGAAGCGCATCGGTCGGTTTACCAAAAGTATCGCGCCATCTTTGAATACTTCGATTCACTGCTCGTGGGCCTGACCGCCACACCGCGCGCCGAGATTGACCGCGACACTTACGGCTTGTTCGACTTGGAAAAGGGAGTTCCGACTGACGCCTACGATTTGGAAGACGCAGTGAAAGACGGATTCCTCGTGCCGCCGAAGTCTGTGTCCGTGCCGCTGAAGTTTCAGCGCCAGGGAATCAAATACGACGACTTGCCCGATGAGGAAAAAGAACAATGGGATGCAGTCGAATGGAGCGATGACGGCAGCGCGCCGCAGCAAGTCGAAGCCGAGGCGGTCAACAAATGGCTGTTCAACAAAGATACCGTGGATAAAGCACTGGAATACCTGATGACACGCGGACAGAAAGTCGCGGGCGGCGACCGGCTCGGGAAGACCATCATCTTCGCGAAGAATCAGCCGCACGCGGATTTCATCACCGAGCGGTTCAACGTGAACTATCCGCACCACAAAGGTAATTTTGCGCGAGCAATCACTTTCGAGGTTAAATACGCCCAGAGTCTCATTGACGATTTTTCACAGAAGGAGAAGCAGCCACACATCGCTGTTTCCGTGGACATGCTCGACACGGGCATTGATATACCGGAAGTAGTGAACCTCGTGTTCTTCAAACTTGTGCGGTCGAAGACAAAATTCTGGCAGATGCTTGGACGCGGTACGCGCCTTTGTCCCGACTTGTTCGCGCCGGGCAAGGACAAGGAATTTTTCTACATCTTCGACTATTGCCAGAACCTGGAGTTCTTCAGTCAGAATCCGGAAACGACAGACGGCGCACTCGGGGAATCACTCGGCAAGCGTCTGTTCAAGACGCGGCTGGAGTTGATCGGCGAACTGGATCGCAAATTGTCCGGCGTGGCGAAGGAAGGCCCGGATAACGAAGCGGAGTTGCGGCGCGAACTGGCGATGTTGTTGCAGGGTGAAGTCGCCGCGATGAACGTGGAGAACTTTGTCGTCCGCGCGAAACGGCGGCTGGTTGAGAAATACACCAAGCCGGAAGCTTGGGGTGAATTGAAGCTGGAGGCATTCTCGGAACTGACGCATGAAGTCGCCGGGTTACCCTCCGAACTGGAGGCGGACGACGAGGAGGCGAAACGCTTCGATTTGCTCATGCTAAACCTGCAACTGGCCGTGTTGCGAATTGAACCGGCGTTCAAGCGGCTCAGTGATCAAGTGAAAGCGATTGCCGGATTGCTGGAGGAAAAGTCCACTATCCCGATGGTGCATGAGCAGATGGCGTTGATTCAGGACCTTCAAACCGACGAATGGTGGCAGGACGTGACGACGCCGATGCTGGAAAATGTCCGCCGCCGTCTGCGCGCACTCATTAAGCTGATCGAGAAGCAACAGCGCAAATCCATCTACACCGACTTCGAGGACGAGATCGGCGGCGAGACAACCGTGGAACTACCGGGCTTCGCTGCGGTGGACAGCTACGAGCGATTTCGCGCCAAGACCCGCCAGTTCTTGCGCGAGCACGAGGATGACCTCGTCATCCACAAGCTGCGCATGAACGAACCGCTCACAACTACCGACCTTCAGGAACTGGAGCGGATGATGACCGCCAGCGGACTAGCCAAGCCTGAACACTTGCAAAAGGCGAAAACGGAAAGCAACGGACTTGGACTCTTTGTGCGCTCCTTGGTCGGCCTGGATCGCGAGGCAGCGAAGAAGGCTCTAGCCGGTTTCATGGCAGGAAAGACGCTGGGCGCGAATCAAATCGAATTCGTAAACTTGATTATTGATCACCTGACCGAACACGGCGTGATGGACGCCGGTCTGCTTTACGAGTCGCCATTCACGGACATTACTCCGCAAGGGCCAGACGGTTTGTTTCCAGCAGCACAAATTGATCAACTTCTTTCGCTACTTGGAGAAGTTCGCCAACGGGCTATTGCATGACGGCTGAGCTACGAATCATGACACAGCAATTTTCCGGCAAGGTGGCTTTGGTGACTGGCGGCGCTTCCGGTTTGGGCCGGCGGTTCGCGAGTTTGATCAACCTCGTCCGCGCCGCGAGCAAAACCGCCTGTCTGGCCATCGAGAAGAAACGCATCACGCGCCTGGCCCACTGAGATGAACCTGCCCCTCCTTCCCACGACCATGGTTGGTTCTTATCCGCGCCCCGCGTGGTTTACGCAGCAATTGCAGGGTCGCGATCTGTTGGACGCGTTCAAGGACTGCCGCCATCACGAAGCGTTCACCGACGCTGTGCGCACCGTCATCGCGGATCAGGAATCCGCCGGGCTGGATATTCTCACCGACGGCCAGATGTGGTTCGATGATTACAGCATGGGCATCGGTTCATTTCTCTGGTACTGGCTGGAACGCATTCGTGGATTTGATCCGGCCAAGCTCCCGCATCCTTCGCGTTCCAAAGCAGCCGGGGTGGATGTGCCGATGCTCGATGAAGTGGGCGGCGTCGCGGTCGTGGATAAAATTTCCGCCGGCCCGCTGCGACTGGCGCAACTTTTTGAAATCGCACAGAGCTTCACCAAAAAGCCGGTCAAATGCTGCGTCGGTGCCGGTCCGGCGCAACTCTCAACCATGGCCCACTTCAAAGGCGGCCCTTACAAAAACTATCACGGCCTGGCCTACGCGCTGAGCGACATTTTCAACGCGGAGATGAAATCGCTGGTTGCGGCCGGAGCAAAACACATTCAACTCGAAGACCTCGGTGCATGGATTCCCAATCTAACGGGTGAAAAAGACTTCGCGTGGGTCATTGATATTGTGAACCGCACCGTCGCGGGTGTGGATGCGCGCATCTCGTGGCATTTTTGCCTCGGCAACACGTGGGGCAACATCGCGCATGGGTTTACCTCCGGCGGTTATCGGCGCATTCTTCATCGCTATTTTGGTGTTCACCTCCAAGAATTCGTGCTCGATTTCGCCTGTCGCGACATGGCCGACGCCGACATTTTGCGCGACTTGCCGCCCGACAAATCCATCGCCGCCGGCGTGATCAACGTGCGCACCTTGGAGATCGAAGCGCCGGAGCAGGTGGCGGCGCGCATCCGCAAAGTGCTCGAATACGTTCCCGCCGGGCGCGTGACGTTGACCACCGATTGCGGGATGAAACAACTTCCACGCTTCTGCGCC
>CAZNOE010000410.1:0-5738 GCA_964574525.1 uncultured Bifidobacteriaceae bacterium | reverse complement strand
ACGGGCGAAGTGGTCAAGCTGCTGACGTTGATCACGGTCATCACCACGCCGTTGATGATCGTGGGCACGTGGTATGGCATGAACTTCCACGACATGCCGGAAATCTCGATGAAGCACGGTTATTGGTACGCGCTGGTCCTCATGGCGGTTTCGACCGGTGCGACGTACTGGTATTTCAAGAAGAAAAAATGGTTTTGATGAAATGCAAAATTGAGAATGCAAAGTTGAAAAACACCTGGTCAACACGGCGCCATTTTTCATTTTTCATTTTTCATTTTTAATTCCCCGTGGCCTCCCCCAAATCCAGTTTCCTCGACAAAGTCCTGGGCCGCATCGGACGGCTCGACGCCGAAGGTCTGCAAACCGTCGTCCAACGGCTGGCGCGTGAGCGGAGTTTCCTGGAAACGCTTTTCAACACGATCGAGGATGGCGTACTGGTGGTGGACGAACAGGGACGCGTCATTTATTTCAACCAGGCCGTGACACGGTTGCTGGGAACCCAACCCGGCGCCGAAGGCCAGCACGTCAGCAGCATCCTGCCGGAGGTGGATTGGCTGAAGATTTCCAGTTTCGACGCGAACGGCGGGCAGCGCGTCACGCGGCACGAGTTTGAAGTGCATTATCCCCGGCCCCGTTTCCTGCGGTTGTACGCGGCGCCGCTGGACGGCGAAGCGGCCGGCAGTTCCGGCGTGGCGCTGATTCTCCACGACGCCACCGAAGCGCGGCAGAAAACTTTTGAAGCCATCGAAAGCGAACGCGTGCAGGCGTTGACGCTGCTCGCGGCCAGTGTCGCGCACGAAATCGGCAATCCGCTCAATGCGCTGCACATTCACCTGCAACTCATGGAGCGCGAACTGAAGAAGTTGAAGGAGCAGGGAGCCGGAGGCCAGGGGCTGGGAGCGCGAAGCAGGGACTCCCTACCCCTTGTCCCCTGCTCCCTGCTACCGGACAGCGCGCGCAAATTGGAGCAATACGTTTCCGTCGCCAGGGGCGAGATTGATCGGCTCGACTACATCGTCACCCAATTCCTTCAGGCGATCCGGCCGGCGCCGCCGCAGTTCAAGCTCAGTTCGCTCAATGAAGTGGTCCACAAGACTCTGGAGTTGTTGCAGCCAGAGCTGGGCAACCGCGGATTGACGGTCAAAACCAAACTGGCGCGCCAATTGCCGGCTTCGCCCATTGACCCGACACAAATCCAACAGGTGCTGGTCAATCTCATCAAGAACGCCATGCATGCCATGACCAAGGGTGGCACGTTGACCTTGCAGACGGGCGAAGGCGCAGACGGCGTCTGGGTCAGCGTGGCCGATACCGGCGGCGGAATTCCGCAGGAGCAGATCAACCGGATTTTTGAACCGTTTTATACAACCAAGAAGAAGGGCACCGGCCTCGGTTTGATGATCGTGCAGCGCATCGTGCGCGGGCACGGCGGACGCATTGACCTGGAAAGTCATGTGGGCCGCGGCACGACGTTCCGCATCTGGCTGCCGCTGCATGAACGGAGACCGCGCCTGTTGGAAGCGCCACTGCATGACTGAATCAGTGAATGGTTAAATGGTTAAACAAGTTAAATAGACGGATGCCGTGCGACTTATTTAACGATTCACTCATTTAACTCATTTAACTTTGCCAGAAATGAAGCCGACCTTGCTCATTGTTGACGACGAGAAACCCACCCGCGAAGGGCTGCGGGCGGCGCTGGAGGAGCGTTACGACGTTTATCTCGCAGAAGATGCGAAAAGCGCGACTGAACTGCTGGAGCGCGAGGGCTTCGACGTGTTGCTCACCGATTTCCGCCTGTCGAACGAGGACGGGATGAAGCTGATCGTGCGCGCCAAATCGCTGGCCAGGCCGCCCGTGTGCATTCTGATGACCGCCTACGGGTCGGAGGAACTGGCGGTCGAGGCCATGAAGCGGGGTGCGGACGATTACATCGCCAAGGGCCGGTTGCAGATTGACGAACTGGAAATGCGCATCGCGCGCGCCGTGCGCCAGCAACATCTGGAAGCCGACAACGTGGCCCTGCGCCAGCAACTGGACACGAAGTTCGGCATGGAAAACATTGTCGGCGAATCACCCGCGATGCAGGAGGTATTCGAAACCGTTCAGCAAGTCGCGCCCTCTTCAGCCACGGTGCTGTTGTCAGGTGAAAGCGGCACGGGCAAGGAATTGATCGCGAAGGCGATTCACCATCTCAGCCCCCGTTCGAAGCAACCGCTCGTGGTGGTGCATTGCGCGGCGCTGGCGCCGACGCTCCTGGAAAGCGAGTTATTCGGGCATGAGAAAGGCGCGTTCACCGGCGCGCACGAGCGGCGCATCGGGCGGTTCGAGCAGGCCCAGGGCGGCACGCTGTTCCTGGACGAGATCGGCGAGATTGACGCCACGCTCCAGGTCAAACTGCTGCGCTTTCTCGGCGAACGTACGTTTGAACGCGTCGGTTCGAACAAGACTCTAACTGCCGACGTGCGCCTGATTGCGGCCACGAACAAAAACCTGGAAGAACTGGTCAAGACCGGCACGTTCCGCGACGACCTGTTCTTCCGGTTGCGCGTGGTGGAAATTCATCTGCCCGCGCTGCGGGAACGGGCGGGCGATGTTCCGCTGCTGGCGCAAAATTTCCTGCGCGAGTTCGCCCGGGAAAACAACAAGCGTGTCACCGAATTTACCGCCGAGGTGTCGGAGTTGTTGATGAATCATTCGTGGCCGGGCAACGTGCGCGAGCTGCGGACCGCCATCGAGCACGCGGTGGTTTTGTGCCGCGGGGAAAAGGTCACGGCGCGCGATCTGCCGCCGTGGGTGCGCGCGGGCGCGGAAGCAACGACGGCCGATCCGGCGCGGATGCTCGCCAAGAATGACTTGACGGTTAAGGAAGCCGAGAAACAATTGATCATTCGCGCCTTGAAAGAAACCAATGGGAACCGCACCGCTGCTGCCAGGAAAATCGGCATGAGCCGCCGCACGTTTCACCGGAAGCTGCACACCTATCATTTGGAAGGATTTTAATTTATGCCGTATCTGCAGGAAATGATCCACCGGTTCGAAGTCGGCCCGTGGTTTCGCTATCTGAGAATCATTCTGTCGTGCCTGGCGGTCGTGATGCTCGTGGTCGGTTACAATTGGCGCTCATATCGCAACATGGGTTCGGTGGAAGCAATGGACTCCGCGCAAGTGGCGCGCAATCTCTCGAAAGGCAAGGGCTACACGACGTTCTTCATCCGTCCCTTCAGCATCCATCTCGTCAAAGCGCGCAACGAGGCCAGGCGCGGAACGCCAGTTGCGGGGCCGGGTGCCGACGACGCGCGTCTCAAGGAAATGCATCCCGACCTTGCCAATCCGCCGGTCTATCCCTGCTTGCTGGCGGGTCTGATGAAAGTGCTGCCATTCAAATACGCGGTGGACAGAACCCACGTGTTCTGGAGCGTGCCCGCGATCCGGCCGACGGCGGAAAATCCCCGCCAGTTCTGGCGGTATGAACCTGACTTTCTCATCGGCTTGTTCAATCAGATTCTGTTCTTTGCCGTCATCGTCCTGACTTTTTTTCTGACGCGAAGGTTGTTCGATCCGACGGTGGCGTGGACCTCAGCCGTGTTGCTGTTGGGTTGCGAGCTGCTCTGGCGATTTAGCGTGTCCGGGCTGTCCACCATGCTGCTGCTGCTGATATTCACGGGCTTGATCTGGTGTCTGGTGTTGCTCGAAAGTGAAGTACGCGAGCCGAAAGCCGGGCATGGACGCTTGTTCCTTCTGGCCGCGGCCATTGGCTTGCTGGCCGGAATCGGCGCGCTCACGCGTTATTCATTTGGCTGGATCGTCGTTCCAGTGCTGGTGTTTCTCATAGTCTTCGCAGGAGCGCGCCGGGCCGCGCTGTGCCTAGCGGTGCTGGGCGTATTTTTGGTGGTGGTCGGGCCGTGGGTTTATAGGAATTGGAATGTTTCCGGGTGGCCGTTCGGCACGGCGACTTTCGCCATCGTGGAAGGCACGCCGCTTTTTCCCGAAAACCGGCTGGCACGATCGCTCCAACCAAACTTCAACAGCGTCTCCCTGTGGCCGCTGATTCACAAACTGCTGGGCAACTTGCGCCCCATTCTGCAAAACGACGTGCCCAAACTGGGCGGCAATTGGGCTGCGCCATTTTTCCTTGTGGGCTTGTTGCTGGGATTTCGGAATCTGGCCATCCGCCGCCTCCGTTACTTCCTGATGAGCACGCTGGGGATTTTCATCGTCGTGCAGGCGCTGGGCCGCACGCAGCTCTCGGAGGAATCGCCGGAATTCAATTCCGAAAACCTGCTGGTGCTGTTCGTGCCACTGGTTTTGGTTTACGGCGTCAGTTTGTTCTTTCTGTTGCTCGACCAGATGAACCTTCTGTTTCGCGAGTTGCGCGTCATCATCATTGGCGCGTTCGGACTGATCATGTGTCTGCCGATGCTTTTCACTTTTCTCCCGCCGAAACCATCCCCCGTTGTGTATCCGCCTTACCTTCCGCCGCTGATACAACAGGCCGGGTCGTGGATGAAGGAAAACGAACTGATGATGAGTGACATGCCTTGGGCCGTGGCGTGGTACGCCCAGCGCCAATGCCTCTGGCTCACGCTGGACGCCGATGCAGAATTCTTTGCCGTGAACGACTTCCTTAAGCCGGTGCGCGCCCTTTACCTGACGCCGCAAACGATGGACAACCGCTTTCTCTCGCAATGGTATCGGCCTGGCGAACACAGTTGGGGCAGCTTCTGCGTCAACGTGGTCATCAAACAACAAATCCCGATCAAATTCCCCTTGCGCTACGCAACACCGGGCTTCTTTTTCCCGGAACATTTGTTTCTCACAGATGGGGAACGTTGGAGAAGGTCGGCCGAAGCCCGGCCGGCCCCGCCCTGACGGCCAGCGCGCGATGCAGTGGCGCATGTCGGGCCGGGTCTGGGCATTTTGCCGGGCAAAGTTTTTTTGCAGCAAAGTTTTTTTTGCTTTGCGTTTTCGGCGGCGGGCTTTAACGTAGCGAAGACCAAAAAAGCAAAGAGCGGTGCTATGGGCTTTGCATTTCGTAGCAGCGCATGTGCAGCGTGGGAATCAAGGGAGCGCCGGTTGTGACGAAACAATGAACCAAGGACCTATGAAAAACAAATGGTTGCTCGTGGCTGACCTGGCTTCTTTCAAAGCATATCGCGTGGAAACATCCCGCTTCACCCGCAGCCCCCGGCTGGAATTGGTGGAGGCGTTCGACAACGCGGAAGCCCACGGCCGGCTCGGTGACAAGGTGAGCGATCTCTCAGGGCGTTTCCCCAGGGGCATGGGAGTGAACGGTGCGGCAGGCGTCATGTCCGATGGCGAGCGTCACAACATCGAGTTGGAACAGCGAAAACGCCTGACGCGGCGGCTGGCCGAAAGGGTCAATACGTTGATGCGCCGCGACGACTTTGATACGTGTTTTTTCGCAGCGAGCAAGGAGATCAATCACCAGATTCTTGACGAAGTGGAGCCGCGATTACGTGGGAAGATCGAAAAAAACGTGGCGGCCGACCTCACCAAAATCAACAAGTCGGAATTGCTCCAACACTTTGCGAGCCCGGCCTGATCCCCGGCTTCCCGTCGAGCGGCGGTTGTGGCCAAGGGTGATTGCAATTGCTCCGGGGGCCGCTATTCTTTTCGCGCAATGCTCAATAAGCCAGAGAAGCCTCCGGTGGATCCGGAGTTGCGCCGGCGGGTTCAGGAACTGATCAGCTTCAAAGGCGGCGGCCACAATGAGG
>CAZNOE010000409.1:0-5748 GCA_964574525.1 uncultured Bifidobacteriaceae bacterium | reverse complement strand
GCAGACGATGTGCAATCAGAACCAGGCCGGCGAAGGTGAAAGCGGTGTGTGCCCTGACCCCTCACCCACCGCAGTCCAAGACGCTGGCGCGCCGGTCGAAACCTTTGGCGGCGCGGAGGCAGCGCGCTTCGGTTTTGGGAATTTCTTCCGTCGGTTCAGCGCAAAGCTCGCGCTCGCGGCATTTCTGCTGGCCGGGCCGGCGGCACGGGGCTTTGTTTATGAAACGGAACAGCAGTTTCTTGCCACCGGCGACTTCGATGGCGACGGCAAACAAGACCTGGCGATTGTTGACCTCGCCAGCGGACGCGTGCGGCTGGGCTACCAGCAGTCGCCCGGCGTGTTCAACTGGGTGGATTGGCGCGCATCGGATGTGAAAGACGTGAGCGGGGTGTCGGTCAGCAAACTATTCGACACCAAGCGCGATGCGCTGGCGATTGCGGCGGCGAACGCAAATAAAGTCACGGTGCTCGAGGCCGCCAATCCCGAAGTGCCGACCAAGCCCGAGCCGGTGAAAACGGTGACACTGGGGCCGAACACCGTGGTCGCGATTGACGTGGGCGGCGCGGGCAACACGCCGGTACCCGACCTCGTCATCGGCAGCATTTACAACAGCGACCCAACGCCGAACCGCGTGACGTTGTTTCGCAACGACGGCAAGGCGTTCACGCAGATGTCCGAAACGCCGGTGACGGGACCGGGCGCGCACGCGAACCGGATTTCGCTCAAGCGCGGTGGGCCGGAGTTCGCGGCCTCAATGGTAAGCGAGGAAAAAGGCGATGTATTGCGTGTGGAACGGTTCGATAGCGGCAAGGCGGAGTCGGTGCTGGTCATCGGCGACCTTCCAGCGAAGTCGGATTATGTGATCGGCAATTTCCGTGGCGAGGCGCTGAAGGAATTTGTGTTTTACAACAGCGGCGAGGCGAATCTGGTGGTGCGGCCGGTGGAGGAGCCGAGCGCGGGCACGTTCCAGGCGGGCCCGGCGAAAACATTTTCTCTGAGCAGGCCGGTGAAACAACTCGTCGTCGTGGAAGGTGAGAAGAAGAGCCGCCTGCTCGGCATTTTCGGCGATCAGGAGCCGGCCGAGGTGATGAACTTCGACGGGATGAATCCACCCGTGACCGTGCAGAAGCTGGACGGCAACACCAATGGCTACCTGAGTGCGGCCTTGGCGTTGCCCGACGCGGTGGCGTTGTTCTCCGTCATCAGCAATGATCGTCCTCGTTCGGTGTGGTATTACCGAATTCATCTGTTGAAAGGAGACAGCTTTGAATCCGGCCCATACGGAAGTCTGCCGTTGCTGTCGGATCGCGACGATACGACCGTGCCGGAAATCCAGAAGCGCATCGTGGCCGCGCAAACGGTCAAGACCGCAGCGGAGATGAAGGCTTACACGAACACGATCCCGGGCACGGTCGTTACGTACGAGATGTTGCCGATTCCAGCGGGTGAGTTTGTAATGGGCACGCCAGATTCGGAACCGAAGCGCAAACCGGAAGAAGGTCCGCAACATAAGGTGAAGATTTCTCCGTTCTGGATGGGCAAATACGAGGTGACTTGGGACCAGTATCTTTTGTTCATGTATCCGGACGACGAAAAGAAGTTGCGCGAGGCAAATGCGACGCCGGAGGACATGAATGAAATTTCCGACGCCGTCACGCGCCCGTCCAAGCCGTATGTGGACATGAGCTTCGGCATGGGCAAGGGCAGCCGGACCGGCGGGAAGGGTTTCCCGGCCATCGCGATGACCCAGCACGGAGCGAACAAGTTCTGCCACTGGCTCAGCGCCAAGACGGGGCACTTCTACCGTCTGCCCACCGAGGCGGAGTGGGAATACGCCTGCCGCGCCGGCACGACCACTGCGTATTCGTTCGGTGATGACCCGGGCCAGCTCGGCGATTACGGGTGGTTCTTCGACAACAGCGACTCGAAGTATCAAGAGGTAGGCAAGAAGAAGCCGAATCCGTGGGGACTTTACGACATGCACGGCAACGCGACTGAATGGGTGCTCGACCAGTTTGACCCGGAGTTTTACAAAGTCTGCGCCGGGAAGGGCATCGTGCCTGATCCTTGGAACAAGGCCGTCAAGCCATATCCGCATGCCGTGCGGGGCGGTTCCTGGGACGAGGACCCACCGGCTTTGCGTAGCGGGGCGCGAAATGCTTCGGAACGCAATTGGAAGATGCAGGACCCGCAATTGCCCAAGAGCATCTGGTATCTCACGGACGCCAAAATCGTCGGCTTCCGCATCGTCCGCCCGCTCGAAGTGCCCACGGCGGAAGAGTTGGCGAAGTACTGGACGAGCGGCGTGGAAAAGGAGTAATCTCGCGACCGTGATGTCGGGACTATCAACGCCGGGCGACGTTGGCAACAAGTTTGCGACTCGACTACTAAAAACAAAACGTTAAACATTCCACCAAAGGACTTATGCAAAACAGTTCATCCAATCCATCGGCGACGGTTTCACGCCGTCAGTTCCTGAAGAATTCCTCAATGGCGGCAGCGTCCGCGGCGGCGGTCGCGAACTTCCCCGCGGTTCTGCGCGCGCAATCCTCCATGAAGTTCAACGCCATCATCATCGGCGTCGGCGGGCGCGGCAGCGACGCCGGGAAAAACTTCCTCGACGCGTCCAAACAGGCCGGCGTCGAGGCGAAGATCGTCGCCATAGCAGACATTTTCCCCGAGCAGGCCGCCAAAGCGGGCAAATATTTCGAGGTGCCGGCCGACAAATGCTTTAGCGGTTTCGATGCGTATCGGAAAGCGCTGGCCGTTCCCGGCGTCACTTACGCCATCCTGGCCACGCCCCCCGGATTCCGTGCGTCGCACTTCACCGCCTGCGTCGAAGCCGGCAAAAACATCTTCTGTGAAAAACCTGTGGCGGTGGACGGCCCCGGCGCCCGCATCATGTATGCCGCCGCGGAGTTGTCGAAACAAAAGGGCCTGAAGGTCGCGGCCGGCACTCAGCGCCGCCATGCGCCCGGCTACCGCGAAACCATCAAGCGCATCCAGGACGGCGCGATTGGCGACGTGACGGCGCTCCGCGCTTATTGGGTCAATGGCGGGCCCATCTGGCATCGCGGCGACAAAGGGGACACGGATATCGAGCGGCAGGTTCGCAACTGGTATCATTACATCTGGCTCTGCGGCGATCACATCTGCGAGCAGCACGTCCACAATATTGACGTTGGCAACTGGATCATGAACGGCCATCCTGTCAAAGCTTGGGGGATGGGCGCACGCCAGATGCTCGATCTGGACAAAAAATCCGGCGAAATCTGGGACAACTTTGCTGTCGAGTTTGAATATGCCAACGGCGTGCGTATGCACAGCTACTGCGGCCAGGTCAAACGGGATTGGAACGGCGTAAAGGAAGCCGTGGTGGGATCCAAAGGCACGGCTGATCCACAAGGATCCATCCAACCAAAAACCGGTGAACGGTGGCGTTTCCGCGGCGAGTCGGTGAATCCATACGTCCAGGAACACGTGGACTTGATCAACGCCATCGTCAAGGAAACGGAACTGAACGAGGCGAAGCAAGTCACCGATAGCACGCTCACGGCCATCATGGGACGCGAGGCTGCTTATAGTGGCGCGGAAGTCGAGTGGGACGCGATATTGAATTCAAAATTCGCCTATGGGCCTGAGCAGCTCTACAAGGACGCCGCCGCAATGAAATGGGGCGAATTCCGCACGTTGAAATCGCCGCTTCCCAACCATCACGACGTCGTTAAGGACCCCGCAATGGTGGCGGGCGCTTAAAGGCGAGACGCGCTGAAGTTTGAGCGCATCCAACCGCGCATCGTGGATTGTTTCGGCAAACGCAGGCGGTCTGGCCGATTGGGCCAGGCCGCCTTTGTTTTCGTCTGGCTGGGCTTGAGCAAACGGCTCGCCTTCGCTGCAACGAACCGACAACTCGGAATGATTATGACTGCATTTATCCGCGGCAGAGCCTCGAACATCCAACCTCAAACATCCAACATCCAACATCCAGTTCCTCCAGGATTGGATGTTCGTTGTTGGATGTTGGTTGTTGGATGTCCTGTTTCCCGCGTCCGGGAAACGGTTCGCTTGGTGCTCATCGCCACCACCTTGGCAACCCTGCTCCTGGCCAGCGGCTGTGCGACAGCGGCCAAAGTCGGTTCCATCGCGCCCCGCAAGGGCGACGAGATTGTCGTCGCCGGAAAATATGTTCATACCGGCACACCGATCGTGCTGTGGACCGATCCCGGCGGCTACGACGCCTATCGGGTGGAGCGGCGTTTCAGTTCTCTCAATGAGGCGGACTGGAATACCTCGCATGAGAGGGTCAAGGAACTGGGAACACCGAACCGCTACAACATGCGCAAGGGCGATCTCACCCCCGAAGAAATCGAGCGCGTCCGCGGCGGCGGCTGGGATTTGCCGACGTTGCAACGAGTCGTGGACCAGTTCGTGATTCACTTCGACGTGTGCGGCACGAGCCGGCAATGCTTCAAAGTCCTGCACGACATCCGCGGGCTGAGCGTGCATTTCATGCTCGACCTCGACGGCACGATTTACCAGACGCTGGACCTCAAGGAGCGCGCCTGGCACGCGACCACGTCCAACAGCCGCTCCGTCGGCATCGAAATCGCCAACATGGGCGGTTACAGCAACGAAGAGAAAAGCCCGCTCGCGGATTGGTACCAGCAGGATGCCGACGGCAAAACACGCATCACCATCCCCGAACGTTTTGGCGACGGCGGCATCCGGACGCCGAACTTCGTGGGCCGCCCCGCGCGCAACGAACCCGTGCACGGCGTCATCCAGGGCCGCGAGTTGACGCAATACGATTACACGCCGGAACAATACCGCGCTCTCTCACACCTGACCGCCGCCCTCTGCAAAGTTTTTCCGAAGATCAAGTGCGATTATCCGCGCGACGCCGCCGGCCAACTCATCCCGCACAAACTGCCGGACGATGAATTGGAAAAATACGAAGGCGTCATGGGCCATTACCATGTCCAGACCAACAAGACCGACCCAGGTCCGGCGTTGGATTGGGATTATCTCATCGGCAACGCACGCCAGTTGATGAGCGGAACGGACACCAGCCTCGGTCACATGCGGAAGCGGTGATTTGCTTCAAGCCAAAATCCCATCCGCCACTTTCCCCGACACATCCGTCAGCCGGAAGTCGCGCCCTTGATAACGGTAGGTGAGCCGCTTGTGGTCAATGCCACAAAGCCGCAGCATCGTCGCGTGCAAATCGTGGACGTGCATTTGCTGGTCGTCTTCGATGTAGCGATAACCAAGCTCATCCGTGTTTCCCCACGTCACGCCGCCTTTGATGCCGCCACCGGCCATCCAGACGGAGAACGCGAGAATGTGATGGTCGCGGCCTGAGCCTTGGCCCATCGGCGTGCGGCCAAATTCACCACCCCAGAGAATCAGCGTGTCGTCCAACATGCCGCGTTGCTTCAAATCCTTCACGAGCGCTGCGCTTGCCTGGTCCACATCTTCCGCGCCCCACTTCATGCCTTTCTCAATTTCGCCATGATGATCCCACGCCCGGTGATAAAGCTGGATGAACCGTACGCCGCGTTCTGCGAGCCGGCGCGCGAGCAGGCAATTCGACGCGAAGCTGCCATTCCCCGGATTTTTCACGCCGTACATTTCGAGCATCTCCTTCGGCTCGCTCTTGAAATCAGTCAACTCCGGGACGGAGGTTTGCATCTTGAACGCGAGTTCGAGCTGGCTGATGCGCGTCTGGATTTCCGGATCAATGTGGTC
>CAZNOE010000408.1:0-5752 GCA_964574525.1 uncultured Bifidobacteriaceae bacterium | reverse complement strand
CCGGTCCAGTATTTGAAATGATCCTCGGCCGTCCTGGCTTGAGAATTCATTCCGACTTCCGCGACGAACCTTTTCCCCTGCCGGTGCCAATCATCAATCACTGGCTTGGAAAGCTGGATGTTGTTGGGAACAATCAGCGTGGTGACATTCGGCAGGATATCCTTCTTGAGAAATTCCATATCATAGAGGCCATACGATTTGATCTCAGGATTAAATCCCAATCCGCAATGGATGAGTTCGGGTATCGCCCTGACCGCCAGTTTGTCCACACTGATTCCTCCCTTACACTCCACCTGGATCGTGTGTTCCCCTTTGGTCACATAACGCATTAGTTCACTACGCGGACCGGCCTCAGTCTCATGAATAATCACCGAATTCCCCTCCAGCCCCTTATCCAACGTGATCCTGACCGTTCCCTTTCCCTTGCTGGTCAAAGAAACAAGAATCCAGCCGTCGCTCGAACGTGTAAACGCAAACGGCTTGCTCGACTCCGAAATCGAAGACACTTCGAGCAGCTCCGAAGCGAGATTGTTGAGCTTCTTTTCTCCCGAAAACAGAATCCCGGCTTCCCCGGCTCCGCCAAATCCGCTGACAAAAACTAGAATTGAAGCAATCAGTCTTGAGCTCATGCAAATGGGTATTGTGATACTGCATGAATGACTGAGAATTGATTGTTGTCAACGATTTCAAACGGCCCGCTTGGCCGGGCGATCTGCGCGACACACTGAGCCGGGTCAGTGATGGCGACTGCCCGACGTATCGTTGGCGGGTTCGCCTCTTGCCTTCTTAACGCGAATCCCATTCCCCCTTTGGTTGCTGCGCTGGGTGGTTATGATAGCGTCTGGCCCGTGAACGAAAATTCGGGACAAACGCCGCCGAGCGCGGGCAATACTGCGATCGTTGGAAGACAGAGGGCTCGCACAGGTTTGCTTTGTGGATTGGCGGCCTATACGGCCTGGGGCTTCATACCGCTCTATTTTCACGCGCTTTCTGATGTCCCGCCGCTTGTCGTCTTGTGCCATCGGATTTTCTGGTCGGTCCTGTTCCTGGTGGTGGTGATCTCTGCGCGACGCGAATGGAGTTTCATCTGGCCGGTGTTGCGAAATCGCCTGAGCATGCTGTTGCTCTCGGCGGGCGCCGGGCTGATCGCAGTGAACTGGCTGGTCTTTATTCATGCAGTCATCAGCAGACAGGTTTTGCAGGCGAGCCTCGGTTATTTCATCAACCCGCTGCTTTCGATCTTTCTGGGAATGGTTTTCCTGCACGAACGATTGCGCCGCTGGCAATGGGTGGCGGTTTTCATCGCCGGCGTTGCGGTCCTCAATCTTGCCCTGCGCAGCGCGACCTTTCCATGGATCGCTCTCTCGCTGGCTGCGTCCTTTGGTTTTTACGGACTCGTGAGGAAGAAGGTGGACATTGATTCCCTTCACGGTTTGCTGGTCGAGACCACGGTTCTGCTGCCTGCCGCCGTGGTGTTTTTGGCCTTCCCGGTCACCCACCGAATATCTCCGGGAACGCTCGGTCTGCTTTCATTGTCCGGGATTATCACCGCGGTGCCCTTGATTCTTTTCGGCGTCGCTTTGCGCCGGCTGAAGCTCTCAACGATGGGTTTTCTGCAATACGCCGGACCGACCCTGCAGTTCATGGTGGCGGTTGTCATTTTCCATGAGCCACTGGGCGGGGCGAAGCTCGCCAGCTTCGCGTTGTGCTGGCTGGCCATTGCGGTTTACGTGGCTGATTCCGTCGTGGCGCGGCTTCCGCAGGTTGTGGCGGATGAACCGGAATAGCCGGAAGGTCAGTGACGGATGCCGTGTGATGAGAGGGAACGCAGGAATTGATCAGCGTTCTTCAGCGATGCTCAGAGCGCCCGTTCGTAGATGCGATAGGTCTTGTAAGCTTTGCCGCCAAACAACTCGATGAGCCGTTGCACGGCGGTGTTGTCCTCCAGAATCCACGAAGCTTCGATGGTGCGGAAACCCAGCTTGAAGCCGGTGCGCAGCCCTCCGGCCAGCATAGCCGTCTCAATGCCGCGGCCGTGGTATCTGGCTTTGACACCCAGCGTGATGACGCGGCAGGCGTCCGGCACTTTCCAACCGCACACATACGGAATGAACCCCAGAAGTCCCGGCGTGAGGAACCGGCCCTTGAGCGGCTTGAGCGCTTGATTGAAATCCGGCATCGCGAGAAGGAAACCGACCGGCTCGTGGGAATTCCTGGCCACGTAGGCGAGGCCTTCGGTCAGCAGCGGTTTCAACCTTGCCGCGAGAAAATTGATCTCGCCGTCAGTCATGGGCACGAAGCCCCAGTTGTCCTGCCAGGCTTCGTTGTAAATCTCTTTCACCTGACTGAGCGACTGCTCAAGGTTGCGCCGCGTGACCGGGACGATGTCAATGTCAGGTGAGCGCCGGTTGAACCTGGCGGAGATGCGCTCGAAGCGGTCCATCGGCGCGTTTGCGAGATCGAAAGTGTAAGCGAACAGGTCTTTGGCCTTCGCGAAACCTTCCGACGTGATGAGGTCAACGTAATACGGCGGGTTGTAAGTCATCATGAACACGGGCGAAGAGTCGAAGCCGTGGACGAGCAACCCGCTCTCCTCGTTCGTGGTGGGATTCAAGGGACCAAGCACGCGCTTCATGCCTTTGCTGCGGGCCCAATCCAGCACTGCCGCGAAAAGCTTCTGGCTGACGGCGCGGTCGTTGACGCATTCGAAAAAACCGAACGACCCGGCGTGGTCGTGGTGGTATTCGTTGAAATGCCGGTCAGTGACACCCGCGATGCGGCCCACGTCGCGCCCGTCACGCTCGGCAACCCACAATTGCATTTCCGCGTGCTCAAACAGCGGGTTCTTGTCCGTGAAGACCTTCTTCAAGTCCACCATCAGCGGCGCGACCCAGAGCGGATCGTTCCGATAAATCGTGTAACTCAGATGAAGGAAGCGGCGCAAATCCGCTCCGCCTCGGGTCAAGGGCCTGACTCGAACTTCACTCATGAATGGTCATCGGGTATTAACTGGGAGTCCCATGAAGTCCGCGGAAGTACGGCAGGGCGGAAGGCGATAACGGAAACGCAGCGAGTGTTGCAGTAAATGTGATTGCAAAGTTGGTTTTCATGGGAGGTTGAACTTCCTAGCAACCTGCCGGAGCAAAGGCAATGGAATTGTTGCCGATGCGCGAACCGGTCGTCGTGAGAAAAGATTTTTGTCATTGAGTGTTGCCGCTGTCTCCATTGAGGCGTATCTTGTCTCCACCGGTGGCCTCCCAAGACTGGCCCGCCATCTGCTCGTGTTTCTGTAGAAAGCACAGTTATGATAAATGATTCAGTTTCGACTAAAGATGAAGGTCAGACCAAACCTTCCGCTTGGAAGGAGATCGTCGCCCGATACCAGAAGCCATCGATTCCCCGCGGCGTCTGGCAGATCGTCAACACCCTCGTTCCCTATGTGGCGCTGTGGTTCTTGATGTATTTCTGCCTCGCGGTCTCGTATTGGCTCGTGGTGCCGCTGGCGATTCTGGCCGGCGCCTTCCTGGTGCGGGTCTTCATCATTCACCACGACTGCGGGCATGGCTCGTTTTTCAAATCCCGGCAGGCCAATCACATTTTGGGCGCCATCACCGGCCTGCTGACTTTCACGCCGTTTCTTCACTGGCGATGGGAACATGCCGTCCATCACTCGAGTTCGGGCGATTTGGACCGGCGCGGCACGGGCGATGTGTGGACGTTGACGGTACAGGAATACCTGGAATCGTCGCGCTGGAAGCGGTTCTCGTATCGGCTGGCGCGCAACCCGGTCGTGCTGTTTGTGATCGCGCCGATGATTCTGTTTCTGGGGATCAACCGGATTCCCAAACCCAAGGCGCCGGTTCGCGAGCGTTATTCGGTATATCTGACGAATCTGGCGATCGGCATGATGGCCGTGGGGTTGATCTGGATATTTGGGCTGAAGGCGTATCTGGTCATTCAGTTGACGGTGTTGATGGTGGCCGGCTCGGCCGGGGTGTGGTTGTTTTACGTGCAGCATCAATTCGAGGGAGTTTACTGGGAACGCGGCGAGAATTGGGATTACGCCACAGCCGCACTGCAAGGTAGTTCCTTTTACAAGTTGCCGAAGGTGCTGCAATGGTTCTCGGGCAACATCGGGTTCCATCATATTCATCACCTGAGTCCGCGGATTCCGAATTATCATCTGGAGAAGTGCCACAAAGCGGAGCCGTTGTTTCAAACCGTGAAGCCGGTCACGCTGTTCGCCAGTTTCAAGTCCTTCACCTTCCGTCTGTGGGACGAACAGCGAAGAAAGCTGGTCGGCTACGGCCACCTCAGAGCGATCCGCCGGCAGCACAGACAAGCGCTCCGGCACTGACTGACTCCCCATCCTGCCAGGCGGCTGTTCACTTCATCGCCACATAGACGCGATGCACGTCGTCGTGGTCGTCGAGCGTGTTGAGAAAATCCACCACTTCTTTGCGGGCGGCCTCGGTTATTTGTGGGAAATTCTTGGCGAGGAAACGGATTTCGGCCGCGATGACGTTCCAGCCGGCGGCCTTCAGGGCTTTGGAAACCGCGTCGAGGTCTTTGATGTCCGTGACAAAACGCGCGCCTGTCTGGCCGGCGGGAACTTCCTCAGGTTCGAGCGGTTCGATTTCCTGCGCGCCGGCTTCGATGGCATCCCCTTCCGCATCGCGTTTCGCATCCTTGTGCGTGGCCTCAACGACGCCGACGTGATTGAAGAAAAAGGCGACGCTGCCGGGCTGGCCGAGCGAACCGGCTTTGAAGATGGTGCGAATCTCCGGCGCGGTGCGGTTGCGGTTGTCCGTCAGGCACTCGACGACGACGGGCACTTTGTGCGGAGCGAAGCCTTCGTACGTGACCAGTTCGAAATTCACCTTCTCATCCGTCAGCCCCGCACCCTTCTTGATGGCGCGCTCGATAGTGTCCTTGTAAACGGAAGCCTTCTTGGCCTTTTCCACTGCGGCGGCCAGGCGCGGGTTCATGTCGGGTTCAGGTCCGCCCAGCTTGGCGGCGACCATGATTTCGCGCACCAGCTTGGCGACCATCTGGCCCTTCTTTTGCGCGTTAGCTTCGCGCCCGGCTTGTTTCCATTGTGCGCCCATAGGCGAAGTCAGGATGGACCAAGCCCCGCGATCCTTCAATGCGCAATGCTGGTTTCGCGCGGCAGGTTGTCTCAATCGGACCGTACCTCCAAGCTCAAAACCTCCCCTGGTTCGCACTCGGCGCTGATTTCCATCGGGCGACAGCGCACCTCGCAGTCAATGGTGAAGCGCTGAAGCGTTGTGCCGGTATCAACCATGATTTCGAACGCCTGACCGCAAAACGGACAAAGAATGCTTTCCACGGTTTCCACGATCCTGGCCTGGCTTACAAGGGGCGACTGCCAAATTCCCAGTGCTTGAGAAGTTTGCTTCCGTCCGGCAACGGAATGTCCTGCTGTTCTTTGACAACCACGGCCGGTCGGATTATTGTCCCCTCAATAGCGACCCTGAAGTTGAACCAGACAAACGCGGGGTGTCATGATCAAAAAACTTGCGACGCTAATCGTGGAAGATTCAGAAGCCGATGCAGAGTTGATCGTGCAAGAACTGCAGGATGGGGGATTCGATCCCGTTTACGAACGAGTGGATACGAAGCCCGCCATGATCGCGGCGTTGGAGAAGCGGGATTGGGACATCATCATATCCGACTACTCGATGCCACAGTTCGGCGGCGATGCGGCTTTGGCACTGCTGCAGGACCGGGG
>CAZNOE010000407.1:0-5767 GCA_964574525.1 uncultured Bifidobacteriaceae bacterium | reverse complement strand
CGCGACAGATTGGTTGACATCGCCGAGCCGCGCGGGTCAGCTTTCGCCCTTAACGGCTCAACCGTGCCGTGCGCAACAAAGGCATCTTTATGAAACACGTTTCACAATCCACGAAGACCAGCAATGAGAACTCCGACAACTCAAAGTTCCATTCCCGTCGCCGCTTCCTGCAACGAGCGGGCGCGCTGGCCGGTGTGGCTGCCCTGGGACTCCCGCCGAGCGCGGCATCGCAGCAAAAGCAAATCCAGGGTTTCGAGAAAACGACCGATGACCCAGATGCTTCCAAGGGTTGGCAGCCGGTTTCTGACCGAAAGATTCGCGTGGGCATCGTCGGATACGGCGTCTGCCAGTTTGGAGCGGCGTTTGGTTTTCAAGATCATCCGAACGTCGAGGTCGTGGCCGTGAGCGATCTTTTGCCGGACCGTTGTGCCGGATTGGCGAAGGCGTGTCGCTGCGCCAAAACGTATCCGTCGCTCGAAGAACTCGTGAAGGATGACACGATTGAGGCGGTGTTTGTCGCCACGGACGCGCCGAGCCATGCGCGACATTGCATCAAGGTGTTGACGCATGGCAAACACGTGGCTTCGGCTGTGCCCGCGGTCTTTGGTTCGCTCGAAGAGGGCGAGAAATTATTCGCAGCGGTGAAGAAGAGCGGCCGCAAATACATGATGTTCGAAACGTCGTGCTTTCACGAAGACCTGTTTGCCATGCGGCAAATCTATCATGCCGGCGGATTGGGCAAGCTCGTGTATTCCGAAGGCGAATATTATCACTACATGGAGACCCCGATTGACTCCTACAAGGGCTGGCGTGTCGGGCTGCCGCCGCAGTGGTATCCCACTCACTCGAACGCCTATTACAACTGCGTCACGAGAGGAAGTTTCACGGAAGTTTCGTGCCTCGGAATGCCGAGCCGAATCGAGCATTTGCAGCCGGGAAATAATCGTTACAAGAACGCGTTCGGCACCGAGATCGCGCTGTTTCGCACGAGCGAGGGTGGCACCGCGCGAATGGCGGTGAGTTGGGACACTCCCGGTGCCGGCGGAGAAATGGGCCGGGTGCGCGGGCAGCGCGGTTCGTTCTATGGAAAATACGAAGGCCTGGAAAAAAATCTTCCGAACACAAAACGTCCGCCGTTGCCTCCGGGCGTGTCGGGCGGTGGTCACGGCGGATCGCACGGCTATCTCATGAACGAATTCGTGATGGCAATTCTTCAGGACCGCCAGCCGCTCGTTGACATCGCCATGGCGCTGAATCTGACGGCATCCGGCATTGTGGCTCACCAATCGGCTTTGAAAGAAGGAGAACGGATGAAAATCCCGCAATATCGCATTTAGAGTGTTTGCCAGAATAATATCCGGATAGAAGTACCCGAACCCTCACCCGTCCTTCGGACACCCTCTCCCCATCCGATGGGGAGAGGGACGGGGTGAGGGGCTAGCAGGGGAATGAATGCGCTCCCGCAAAATCTCTACGGCGTCAGGCGCACGCCGAGACGATAAAAGCTCGGACCGGCGGGTGGATTCGTGATCGTGAATACGCCTTCGCCATTGGTGGCCGTGCTCAACGTCAGGTTGCTTAGGTTCAACCAATTGGCATTTGCCAGATTGGTGGCCCGTTGCAGTTCGTAAGCCCGACCCGCCAGATTGGGGCCGAAGATGAAACGCAGTCCCGAGGGGGCCGGTTCTCCATGCACAACAACGGCGCGAGTACCTGCCGGGCGAACTCGCCGCGCTGAAATTCTCCGCACAGTTCGCTCGCCAAGGTCGCCGTGATTTTGTTTTACTTTCCCGGTGTATCAGTCCCAGAAGATCGTCGTCGTGATGCCGGCATATAACGCGGCGAAGACTCTGCGCCAGACTTACGACGAAATCCGCGCGCAGAACTTGGTGGACTTGATCATCCTCGTGGATGACCAGAGTCGGGACGAGACAGCGGAGATTGCCCGCACGTTAGAAGGCGTGCAAGTGCGCGTGCATGAAGTCAATCGCGGCTACGGGGCCAATCAGAAGACTTGTTATCGTCTTGCGCTCGAAGCCGGCGCGGACATCGTCGTCATGATTCACCCCGACTACCAATACACGCCTAAACTCTTGCCCGCGATGGTTTCAATGGTCGGCGTCGGCCTGCATTCGTGCGTCCTTGGCAGTCGCATTCTGGGCGGTTACGCGCTCAAGGGCGGCATGCCGTTGTGGAAATACATCGCGAACCGCTTTCTGACGCTGGCCGAAAACCTCCTGCTTGGCGCCAAACTTTCCGAATACCACACGGGCTACCGCGCGTTTTCCCGGGAAATTCTCCAGACGCTCCACTGGGCTGACAACTCCGACGACTTCGTGTTTGACAACCAGATGCTCGCGCAAATCCTGTGGCACGGCTTCACCATCGGCGAGGTCAGTTGCCCGACGAAGTATTCTCCCGAGGCGTCCTCCATCAACTTTGGCCGCAGTTTGAGATACGGCTTCGCCTGCCTGGCGACCGGAATGATCTTTCGCCTCGCGAAAATGGGTTTGGTAAAATCGAAGTTGTTTCCGATCCGCCGCGCTGATTGATTCCGTGCGCTCGGAGGGCGAGCTACAGGAGTCCCTGATTCATTCGGGAATTTCAGCTTTCAGCTTTCAGCTTTCAACTTTTCCCCCTTACTTCATCCGATTCAACGCGGCGGCGTGGCGGGATTTTCTCCGACTGGCAGTAGCCCGGTGGACCACGCCAGACTTGACGGCTTTATCGAGCGCGGACGCGACGCCGGGCAGGACCTTGACGGCTTCGTCCTTCTTGCCGGCGGTCACCAGCACGCGGTAATCCCTTTCCAACCTGCGCAGGCGGGACTCGATGCTGCGGTTGTGCAAATGCTTGCGCGCATTGCCGCGCATGCGGCGTTCGGCGGACTTTGTATTGGGCATAAATCGGTTCGTTAATTCAATTCGAGGCGCGAAACGGTAGCTAATCGCCCGCGAATGTCAATGCAGGTTGCATGGCTTTTAGCAACACAACCAACCAGACAAGCGGAATTGAACTTGTGTCAATGCTGAGGACTGGGGACTGATCCCTTTGGGCCTGCCCGGCCGCAGCGAGCACGGGTGACGAAAGTCCGCCCCACTCGAACGCGGCTGTCCTGGCGAGACTGCTGCAACCGGGGACAGCCGCGCTCCGACGATAGGGACTTGTTGACAAGCTTGGCGGGACACACAGAAGTTTCACCCGCCAAGCCTGTTCCCTTCCACTCGGAAGAAATCCGCTGCGCCGCCGACTCGCTTACTGCCACACCGCACGGTAGAAGCGTTGCGCGTCGTTGGTCGCGCTTGGCGCGGGGAACGTCCCCGCGCCGTTCTGGTTCGTGACCGTGACCGTGAGGCCCGCGCTAGTCCAGTTGTTCAACGCGGTCGAAGTCTCGAGGGCGTAGCGGGAGCCTTGCTTGCCGGTCAGCGTCAGTTGCACCTGGCCATTCTCCCGCGTGGCCGCCAATTGCGGTTCGCCGACGCGCACCAGCCCGTCCACGATCATTTGCTCTGAAAGTTGATGACGTTGGTATAAACCACTGCGGGGTTGTCCAACAAGTGGTCGTCCTGGTTCTTGAGGTATTTGTCGAAGAACGAGAGCGTGCAGGCTCTTATCGTCTGGCTTTGACCTCTGGAAGCGGGGGTCGGATCAGCCGTCCTTGTCGGATCGCTAATCAGCGAGCCCCTGTCGCCAAAACTGGCATGCCCAGAATCTTGAATTTGAAACAAGAACGCATTGTTGATCGCGTTGGTGAAAAGGGTCAGGGAAGTAAACATCCACTCGGGGTTGTAGTCGGGGTCCGGCGATGCGGGGCGGAGCTTTGTGCTGCACATCGAAAGAAACGGCTTTTGTAGTCCCAGCCGCATGAGATCAGGTAGCAGTTCTAGCAGGGGTCCCCCGCCGTCCAGCAGGACGACAGCCTTACAACGCGCGTCGATGCGACAAAACTCTGTCATGATAACGCATCCCAAGGAGAAACCGAACCCGCCCAACCGCTCCAAGTCCAGTCGCCCGGCAAACAAGGCGTCGTTGGTGTTGAGCCGACTCAGTTCATCCAGGACAAACCGGATATCCTTAATCCCATCGTCAAGAGTTGGCTGGAAACACGTTCTCGGGACGAAGCAGACTCCGGTTCCGTACACGACCCGGCCGTCTGGAAATACCGATGCCGAAATCCATGGGTAATCCATAGCCACCACCACATATCCATGACTGGCTAGTTCTAGTGCTTTGTCGGTGTTTTGTCGCCGGGTAGCGCCGCTGGTTGAGTAGATCAACACAGGATAACTGGTTTGGTTGGTGGCCAGTGAAAGGCCAGGAAGCGCGTGGGACACAAATTGGGCTACGATATCAGGGTTGCGCGCGTTCAAATAAGAAAACAGATCAGCATTGTTTTCAACGTAGGCCTCCGGGAGCACTCCCGCCCTGGCCTCGGCAGGATACCAGAACGTCACCATGAACGAACTGTTCGTGGGGATGTTGTAGCGATTCGTTCGCGATGGATCGGTCATCAGTCGAGAAACAGTCCCCACCGGGTATGGTCCTGACGGTTTGGGAAAAGGTGTCGTTAAAAAGTTGGTGCGAGTCCGGTAAAACCGCTGGTCGAGATTCGTTGCGTTGGTGTCACGATAACTCAACGCGTCTGAGGAATTGTTCGTGCGCAAGAGCATGGCCAACGGCGACCAATCCACCAGGTTCGTGGAAACTTCCAGCGGATAAATGTCATACCAAGGAGCAAAGGGGCTTGGGACAACACCCGCCAGGTTCAACGAAATTGTGTGATCTGGGTTTGCCGTAATCCCCCCGAAGCGATGAACGGTGGTGAACATCAACACAGCGACCTGACTGGTGACGGAGCCAATAGCGTTGGTCACGACGACCGTGTAATTGCCCGCATTGGTCAATTGCACGTTGGCCAACACGAGGCGGTTGGTGTTGTCGGCAAGGTTCGCGTCGTTGAAGCGCCACTGGTAAGCGAGCGGCGCCGTGCCGGTGGCTGTAACTGTAAAGGTTGCCGTGGCACCCACCGTCATGATTTGAACCGCGGGCTGAGACGTGATGCTCGGCGGCGTGAGCACCGTGAGACTGGCCAACGGACTGCTGGTCGCCATCAATCCGCCCGAGTCGGTGACCACGACACCAAACTGGCGAGTGGTCGGTTGGACATTGGTCAGCATGAGCGTGGCCTCCGTGCCGAACGGGATGTTGGTAAAGCTGGTGGCGTTGGCGTGCGAGCGCCACTGATAACTCAGCGGCTCCGCGCCGGTGGCGCCGACGCTGAACGTGGCGGTGGTGCCCGCAACATTGGTCTGGTTCTGCGGTTGATTGGTGATGATTGGTTGCGCCCAAGCGCTGTGGATAAGTCCGAGCACGAGGCCGGCCCGAAGAAGCTGAGAGTTCGTTTTCATAGTTCGGTTTGTGCGTATCGCGTTTTTATTTCCGGGAACTCAGGGCCTTTTCAAACCAATGTCCCCGGTTCATCTGTTTCCACCCGTTCCAAAGGAGAATCCCCGGCAGGATTTCAAGAAATCGGAGAAAAGTTTTGGAAGCCTGTCTGAAGCAGTCGAAACGCGGGCGCCTCTCAGCCAATCCCAAAGGGATTGCGTCCGCCAGCCCAAGGGTCAGGCCTCAGCAAGAACATGGTTTCCGGCCCAAGCCAGACGCAAGTTCATTTCTCATTGTCACGACTCGGCCTGCTCGGCGTCTCCGTATTGAAAGCGGTGTGTGCCCTCACCCCTCACCCACCGCACTCCAAGACCTCGCGGAA
>CAZNOE010000406.1:0-5785 GCA_964574525.1 uncultured Bifidobacteriaceae bacterium | reverse complement strand
CGGATGGTGATGCAGGTGTCCAGATTGCCGTTGAAGCTGAAAGAGCCTCACGCAACCGCCATACGGCCCGCGCGTCGTGCCTTCGAGGTCGGAAATGATTTGGGGTTACTGAAATCTGGAAATCAACTTCCCATCCGCCGGGGAATGTGCTATAGACAAGCACAATCAGCCCGGTATGAAATCGCTGCCGCCTTTTTCTGCCAGACCTTGCCTGGCTTTCGCCTGCGCAATCCTGCTCGCCACGTCCGCCCACGCGCAGATCGTTGCCGACGGCGCGACCAACACGTTGAGCAACGTCACCACCAACATCACCGGCGACGTGACCGTGGGCACCAACGGCTCGTTCACGCTGCTCGTTCTGTCCAACAACGCCCTCCTGACAAATTCGGCCAACGGAATCATCGGGCTAAACGCCACGGCCAAGTCCAACGAAGTGCGGCTCATCAGCGCCAGCGCCCGCTGGCGAATGGGTGGCTCACTTTACTTCGGCAGCAATGGCGCGTTTAGCCGGCTCGTGGTGAGCAATGGCGCGCTGGTGGAGAACAGCGCCGGCAGCCTCGCCCGGGCCGCCGCCAGCAGCAACAACTTCGCGCTCGTCACCGGCGGCGGCTCGGTCTGGAGTAATCGCAACGGACTCGATATTGGCGGTGCCGGTCCTAACAACCAGATGATCGTGAGCAACGGCGGGTGGGTGGCCAGCGGGAGGGGTATACTGGGCCGGGAAGCCAACAGCAGCAACAACCTCGTGCTCGTCACCGGCAGCGGCTCGGTCTGGAGCAACGCCCTTGATTTATTCGTGGGCAACCTTACGTCCGGGAACCGGCTGGTGATCGAGGCCGGCGGGCTGGTCAGTTGCGACGAAGGCCGTGTCGGCATCGGCAATGGCGCCAACAACAACGAGGTAGTGGTGACAGGCCCGGGTTCGCTTTGGAACAACCGCTCCTTCACGACGTACATCGGCAATGGCGGGAATTTCAACCGGCTCGTGGTGAGCAACGGCGCTGCGGTCAGGAGTCCCGCCGGCAACGTGGGTACTGGCAGCTCCTCCGTCAGCAATCAAGTGGTGGTTACCGGCGCGGGTTCAACGTGGAGCAATCAGGCGCTGACCATTGGCGGGAGCGCGGGCCATCGCGTGGAGGTGAGCGACGGCGGTGTGATTTCGACCGGCAAAGGCACTGTCGGTGAATTCGGAAACAACAACACGGTCTTCCTGAGGGATTTCGGCTCCGTGTGGAACAGCCAGGGCGACTTGATCATCGGTGACGGCGGCGGCGGCAACCTGTTGGTGGCGAGCAACGGCGCGACGGTGTTGAGCAGCAACGCAACCATTGGCGCGAGCACGAGCCTGGGGAACAACAATCTCGCGTTGATCACGGGCGCGGGGACGATTTGGAGCAACCGGCATGCTTTCACGCTGGGCGATTTCGGCGGCGGCAACCAGTTGGTGGTGAGCAACGGCGCGGCGGTGTTCATCGGCGGCAACGGCCTGCTTGGGATCAACAGCGGGGCGAACTCGAACGCAGTCGTCGCCAGCGGTGCCGGGACGAGTTTGGTGGTCGCTTCCAATCTCTACGTGGGGAGCAACGGCGCTTTTAGCCGGCTCATCGTCAGCAACGGCGCGCTGGTGGCAAACGGAATCGGCGCCATCGGGAACGACACCTCAAGCAGCAACAACGTGGCGGTAGTGACGGGTTCGGGTTCGGTGTGGAGCAATGCCAACGACCTGTTCGTGGGCTTAAACGGTCGGGGCAACCAGTTGGTCGTGAGCAACGGCGGTTCCGTGTTTGGCAGCAACGTCCTGGTCGGTCGCTTTTCCAGCAACAACCGCGTGGTGGTGGACGGCGGCACGCTGCGGGCGACCAATGCCGGCGGCACCAGCGTCTTGGAAGTGCGCGGCGGCACCAACGTGCTCAACGCCGGATTGATTGACGTGGATCGGTTGGTGTTGACCAACGCGCAGGGCCAGTTCGAGTTCAACGGCGGCACGCTCGTCTCGCGCGGCGTTTTCATCACCAATGGCGCGGATATGATCGTCGGCGCGTCCGGCAGCAGCCCCGCCGTGTGGGACGTGCGGGCCGGGGTGAGCAACCACTTCTGCAACCTTGGCGTGATTGTGGGATTCAACACAGCGTTCCACCAGTTGCTCGTCACCGACGGCGCGCTGCTGACCAACGGCATCGGTGGCTTCATCGGCTTGAGCACGGGGGCCAACTCCAACCAGGCGCGTATCTCCGGCAGCGGTTCGCAGTGGCGGACATCGGGCGACCTCTTCGTGGGCAGCGGCGGCTCGTTCAACACGCTGGTGGTGAGCAACGGCGCGCTGGTGGAGAACAACAAGGGCAGCCTCGCCCGGACCGCCGCCAGCAGCAACAACTTCGCGCTCGTCACCGGCGGCGGCTCGGTCTGGAGTAATCGCAACGGACTCGATATTGGCGGTGCCGGTCCTAACAACCAGATGATCGTGAGCAACGGCGGGTGGGTGGCCAGCGGGAGGGGTATACTGGGCCGGGAAGCCAACAGCAGCAACAACCTCGTGCTCGTCACCGGCAGCGGCTCGGTCTGGAGCAACGCCCTTGATTTATTCGTGGGCAACCTTACGTCCGGGAACCGGCTGGTGATCGAGGCCGGCGGGCTGGTCAGTTGCGACGAAGGCCGTGTCGGCATCGGCAATGGCGCCAACAACAACGAGGTAGTGGTGACAGGCCCGGGTTCGCTTTGGAACAACCGCTCCTTCACGACGTACATCGGCAATGGCGGGAATTTCAACCGGCTCGTGGTGAGCAACGGCGCTGCGGTCAGGAGTCCCGCCGGCAACGTGGGTACTGGCAGCTCCTCCGTCAGCAATCAAGTGGTGGTTACCGGCGCGGGTTCAACGTGGAGCAATCAGGCGCTGACCATTGGCGGGAGCGCGGGCCATCGCGTGGAGGTGAGCGACGGCGGTGTGATTTCGACCGGCAAAGGCACTGTCGGTGAATTCGGAAACAACAACACGGTCTTCCTGAGGGATTTCGGCTCCGTGTGGAACAGCCAGGGCGACTTGATCATCGGTGACGGCGGCGGCGGCAACCTGTTGGTGGCGAGCAACGGCGCGACGGTGTTGAGCAGCAACGCAACCATTGGCGCGAGCACGAGCCTGGGGAACAACAATCTCGCGTTGATCACGGGCGCGGGGACGATTTGGAGCAACCGGCATGCTTTCACGCTGGGCGATTTCGGCGGCGGCAACCAGTTGGTGGTGAGCAACGGCGCGGCGGTGTTCATCGGCGGCAACGGCCTGCTTGGGATCAACAGCGGGGCGAACTCGAACGCAGTCGTCGCCAGCGGTGCCGGGACGAGTTTGGTGGTCGCTTCCAATCTCTACGTGGGGAGCAACGGCGCTTTTAGCCGGCTCATCGTCAGCAACGGCGGCAGCGTGTTCGGCGGCAACGTCGTGATCGGAGCCACCACTTCTTCGATCAATAACCGCGTGGTAATGGACGGTGGCATCCTGCGGGCGACCAACGCGGCGGGCACGGGAATACTCGACGTGCGCCGCGGCACGAATGTGCTCAATGCCGGGCTGATGGACACAGATCAGTTGCTGTTGACCAACAGGGGAACGATCGCGATTCACAGCATGTTCGGAAATAGCAGTTCGAACCACATTCCGGTCTCTGGCACTGCCAGCGCGTATCCCTCGACCATCGCAGTGCCGGGCCTCGCCGGTTTGGTGACCAACGTGAGCGTGACGCTGTCCAATCTCTCGGAGGGGTTTGCCCATAACCTCGACATTCTGCTCGTAAACCCGGCAGGCCAAAAAGTGATGCTCATGTCCGACGCGGGCGGCTTCAGCACCTTGTCCAACGTGAGGTTGACCTTTGACGACTCCGCCGCCACATCGCTTCCAGAATCCAACAACATTCCCACTGGAACCTACCGCCCCACCGATTATGAACCCGGCGAGACATTGCCAAGCCCCGCGCCCGGAGGCCCGTATGTGACCACTTTGTCCTCCTTCAACGGGAGCGATCCCAACGGGGTTTGGTCGCTCTACATCCTGCATGACGACACCGCCTTCGAAGGCAGTTTGGTGGGTTGGGGCTTGCAGATTACTACCGACCGCCTGTTCTTCGATCCGGGCGGGTTCGAGTTCAATGGCGGCACGCTCGTCACGCGTGGAGCGTCCATCAACAACGGCCAGCCGTTCGTCGTGGGCGGCCCGGGCGGCATTCCCGCCGTCTGGGACGTGCATGCTGGCGCAAACAGCCACCTCGTCAACCACGACCTGATAGTGGGCGGCAATTCTTCCTTCAACCAGTTGCTCGTCACCAACGGCGCCTCCCTCACGAATGTCTGCGTCGGGATCATCGGTGACGCCGCGGGGGCGAACGCCAACCTCGCGTCCATTTCTGGCGCGGGTTCTCAATGGCGGATGTCGGGCGATGTCATCGTCGGCAACTTCGGCTCGGGCAACCGGCTCGTCATCGGCACCGGCGGCGTCGTTTCGCCCGGCGCGAACGCCATCGTGGGCGCTGTCCCGGCGATTTCCATCAACAACCTGTTGCACGTCGCCGGAGGCACGTTGCGCGTGCTCAATCCGGGCAACATGCTCGACGTGCGCGGCGGCACCAACCGCCTCGACGCCGGCCTGGTGGACGTGAACCGGCTCGTCGTCACCAACACGCGCGGCCACTTCGAGTTCAACGGCGGCACGCTGCGCACGCCGGACACCACTGTCGCCAACGGGCGCGTCTTCACCGTGGGCAACGGCGCGAGTTCAGCGACGCTCCAGTTGATCGGCGGCACGCACACTTTTTCCAACAACCTCGTCGTCGCCAGCAACGCTTCGCTGATCGGGAACGGAGTCATCGACGGCATTATCACTGTAGCCGCCGGCGGCAAGCTCATCCCTGGCGCGCCCATCGGCCGCATCAGCGCCTTGGACACCGTCATCCTGCGAGGCGCGGTGAACCTGCAAATCGACAAGAGCGGCGCGGCCCTGACCAACGACCAGGTGCAGTCCTCCGGCGCGCTCATTTACGGCGGCACGCTCACCGTGACGGACATCGGCACGGACGCGCTGGCCGCCAGCGACCGCTTCCCGTTGTTCAGCGCCTCGACGTTCGCCAGCGCGTTCGCCACAATTTCGCTGCCCCCGCTCGGCCCCGGACTCAGTTGGGCAAACAATCTTCTCGTGGATGGCTCGATTGAAGTCATCGCCGTCGCCGTGTCGCAGCCGAAGTTTGGGAGCATCACCGTGTCGGGCACGAACGTGATCCTCTCCGGCACCAACGGCACTGCCGGCGCGAACTACGCGGTGCTGGCGGCGACCAACGTGTCGCAGCCGTTGAGCAACTGGGTGAGCATCGCCACAAATCAGTTCGGTTCGGGCGGCAATTTTTCGTTCACGAACGGCATCGCACTCGGCGACCCGCAACGCTTCTTCCGCATTCGCACGCCGTGATCGCAGACACGCATCAACGCGTCACCTTTCACGCGCAAACGTCTCCGCCAACGCCACGGCTTTGAGCATGGCCTTGCTCTTGTTCACCGTTTCCTGAAATTCCGCTTCCGGTTCGGAGTCGTTCACCCAGTCCCGACTTGTCGGGACTTGCACGCAGGCGCGATTTAACGAATCACGAATCACGAATCGCGTTTCACGCCAAACGTCTCCGCCAGCGCCACGGCTTTGAGCATCGCCTTCGATTTGTTGACGGTCTCTTGAAATTCACTCTCTGGCTCAGAGTCATTCACCCAGCCTCCTCCCGCCTGGACGTAGGCTTTGCCGTCCTTGAGCAGCGCCGTG
>CAZNOE010000405.1:0-5798 GCA_964574525.1 uncultured Bifidobacteriaceae bacterium | reverse complement strand
GCCGCTGCGGTTGAAGCCGACGATGAGCGTGGCATTGGTCTCCGTAGTGACACTGCTGGGTTCACTTGAAATGGAGGCGCCTCTCGGAACAACGCCGCCCATGTCGCGTCCGTTCGGGCCGGCGCCGATGCCAGGCGAACCGGGCAGGAGGCTGAACCAGTCGCGCATGATCTGCGCTTGATTCCAGTTGGTGAAGACGGTCTCCGAAAGTTGAGGAAGATGTTTCAGCATGGGATTATTCGTCGAGTTCCCGCCGCCCGGTCCGGTCCACGTCAAGGGCATCAGATTGTTGGTGAAAGTGACAACCGCATTCGTGAGATTGCGCACGAGTTTCTCGGCGTCGTAGATGATGTTTCCTTCAAGGTACATCCCCGCGGCCTCGGCAACGCCGTCATCTTCCAGGCAGATAACCGCTCCCTCGGTGTCGAGCCCGCCAATATGACTCTGGTGGACGATGGTGTTGTTGATGAGCGTATAGAAATTGCCCTGCTTGGCCGTGGCGGCCTGGTCGCAATCGTAAAAGAAGTTACCCACGATGGTGATTTCAGAAGTGTCGCTGCCGGTGTTACCGCCACTGACGCCGCTGGCTGTGTCGGGCGAGCCATTTTTGTGCGCGTGGAGAAAAATGTTGCCCTCGATCCAGGCATCCGTGCCGTCAAGATCCAAGACATCATCGTCGCTGCCAACGAAAACGTTTCCCATGAAGTGAATAATCGGCTGGCCGGGCCGGTTGCCGCCGGTGAAATCCACCACGTCGTTATAGCCGATTGGCTTGCCGAAAAAGTTCCGGAGAAAAATTCCGTGTCCGCCGCTCTTGATGCCGCCGGTGCCGTGGCAAAGTTCGAACCCCGCGGTCGCGGAAGGAAAGTGGCAGTGGCTGATGACGAATGACGCCCCGTCCACGTGAATATACGGCGCACCCGTGTTCCTAAACGTCAGATGGTCGAGAAAAGCCGTACCGGCGTTGACATCAAGGCAAGGAGTGCCAGTGGAGTTTGCGTTGAATTCAAATTCTGCATAAGCAATGCGGCTTTCCGGCGAGCCGACACCGCCGTTGATGGTGATGTTGCCCCAGAAGCCACTGGCGCCGGAGCGCGTGAACCGGATCGGCGCGTTGGAAGTTCCTTCGGCCAGGAGCCGCCCGCCGTTGGTGACGGTGATGTTGATACCCGCAGCCAGCGCGACGGTCACTCCGGATTCGATGATTAATGTGGCCGTGTTCGGGATCGTTACGTTCGTCGTTATCACGATGGGGCTGTTGCTGGCAGCCCAGACACCTGTAACTGGCGGCGGCGGCGCCTCGAGAAACAAATCGGCAACTTGGACGAAATCGCTGCTATTGGAACTCACGTTGAGGCCAATGATTGCCAGCGTGTGCGTCCCGATGCCGAGCCTGGCGTTGCCGAGACCGAGATCCGTTACTACCGCGGACTGCGGGCTGCTGTCGCCAAGCGACGACTCGTGATTTGCGCTCGCCGTGTTCGTGTAGGCCGGTTCGGCCGGCGCGCCATTGATGATGGCACTTGTAAGATAGTTCCCGTCGAGCCAGGCGATGAAGCCGTCATCCCAGTCCATGCGGAGCATCAAGTGAAGGTCCCCGGCGAGAGTGTTGGTAATCTCGAACTGACGCCGCAGGTACAGCGTCGTGTAACCATTCTGCATATCGCTCAGCAACGTCTGGCAGTTGGTGGTTTCGGTAGTGTTGCCAGCAAACCCGAAGCCGCCGTTGCCCGTCAGCCAAGTTGCGTCCAAGCTCGCATCCGCAGCAGTTTTCCAATTGGCTGGCGGGGCGTTCGTGCCTTTGTGGTATCGCCAAGCGTCTGCATGGTTCACCAGAGGGATTGGCGCGGCCAGAACAGTCGAAAGGCCCAGCACGACCAGGGTTGCCAGAAAGAACGCCTTCAACATTCTTGAACGCTACGCGATGCCGCCCGGCCTTGCAATCTCGGGGCCGTTGTTCCTTCTGGTTTTCTTGGGCCGTGAACAAATAAGTCCAGACCAACCGTCCCATCCGGTCTTGATTCAAAGCACCAAGCTGGTAACCCTTGCTCACAACCAATGAAACTCAACTCTCGTTTTTTAATCGTTTTCGCGTCGGGACTGTTTGCATTGGTCCTTCTCGCGCAACCACAGACCGTCTCCCGCTTTTCCATTCCTGATGCTGACGAAGGCTTGCCCGGCGCAGGACCGATTCGCCGTTACGATTGGTTTCGCAAACTCTGGAGCGAACGCCGCACCGCTTGGGCGCAGCGCGTCGAACAGGACCAGAAGGCCGTCGTCTTCCTTGGCGATTCCATCACGCAAGGCTGGGGTGACGATATGGGTGGCAGTTTTCCTGGCGTGAAAGTCGCTAATCGCGGTATCAGCGGCGACACCACGCGCGGCGTGCTGATTCGCCTGGAGCAAGACGTTCACGCGCTCCATCCGAGCGGCGTCGTCATTCTCATCGGCACCAATGATCTCGAAGAACAGGCCGATCCCGAAACCATCGCGGCGAATTTGAAACTCATTCTCGCGAAGCTGAAGGGACACAATCCGAAAATTCCGATCATGCTTTGCCAGGTTTTTCCCAGTTCCGAATCGAAGAAGCGGCCCGCCGACAAGATCAAAAAGATCAACCAGCTTTACGCCGCCGCGGTGAAAGGCGACGCACAGATCACGTTCATCGAAACCTGGCCGCTCTTCGCCAACGCTCAGGGTGATGCGAAGCCGGAGGAGTTCCCTGATGTGCTTCATCCAAACAAAGCTGGCTACGCGAAATGGGCCGCGGGCTTGCGCCCCATTTTTGCCACGCTCGGCTTCCTCGAAACGGAGAGCGATAATTTCGCGCCCGAGCCGGGCTTCGTCAGTTTGTTCAATGGCCGCGACCTGACTGGCTGGGGTTTTCGGCCAACTTCAGAAGCGGACATTCAAGGCGCGAAGCGCTGGCAGGCCACCGATCCGAACGCCGCCGCCTGGCCCGTCGTGACAAACGCGGTCAACTTCGACGGCAAAACCACAAGCGACGATGGCCGTTACGTCGCGAAGCATGGCCGGTTGATTGTCACCACGCCGTCCGAGGGCCGGAGGATTCAAACGCTCTGGACCACGCGCGAGTTTCCGAAAGACTTCATCCTCAAGCTGGAATTCCGCGCCACACCCAACGCCGACAGCGGCGTTTTCATTCGGAACCCGCAGCTTCAATGTCGCGACTACCTCATCGCCGGGCCGTACAAGAAACTCACGCAATACAAACCACAGGAGTGGAATGAAATCGTCGTCACGGTGAAGGGCGGCGAAGCCAGCGCCACCTGCAACGGCGAAGTCCTCGAAGCCGCGATGAAGCTTCCCGCCACCGGCCCCATCGGCCTGGAAGGCGACCGTGGCCAGATGGAATACCGCCGTATCCGGTTGCAGGAATTGCCTTAGAGTCAGCGGGACGAGGATTTCAACGCAAAGGCGCAAAGAGCCAGCACTTGAATCCCGTCTTCCCGCCATTGTAACCATTACATCAGAGCTTGCCCAACATAAAAGAGCGCGTTATGTGAAGGGTGAAGAATGGTTCGGCCTGCTCTGAGCCATGGATAAGAAACTGTCCAATACGAACTCGTCAGCGGCCCACCGCACTCCACCTGCGGATGAAGGCAACCGCGTAGCGACAACCAGTGCAGCTTTGCTTCCAAGAACGATGCGCTACGACCGTAGGCGGTTGATTCGCTGGCTGTTAATTCCGGCGTTTGTCATCGGTGTCGTTTGGCTTGCGTTCGATTGGCTTGGTGGCAGGCCCTCGGCCACGGATCGCGAGGTCCGGCGTCTGCTCGGTGTCGTTCGCCAACAGGAGTTGCGCACCCATCCAGCGATCCAAGCCTTATCCCGGCTGCCCAAGCCGTATCCCGAAATGACTGAGTGGGCGTTGGGGGAAGATTGGCGGACGGCTGACGCGAGAAGAAAACTGACAATCTTAGGTGTGCAGGCGCTTCCTGCCCTGACAAACGCTCTCAAGAATGACCCAAGCGTAGCAGTGCGGCTGGTGGCGGTGCAGGTTTTGGGTGATTTGCAGCTTCCCCAAACAATCGGTGCGCTGACAAACGCCCTCATACAGGATCCTAGCATCAGAGTACGACAGTCAGCCGTCGGCGCATTGGAAAAGCTTGGCCAGGCGTCAGCGCTGCCTGCGGTGCTGTTTGCATTGCGGTCAGAGACGGATATTGATATGCGCGCAGCCACGACCAGGTGTTTGGGCGTGATCAACAATCCTCAATCTGTTGCGGAATTGATAAGGATTTCCCAAAAGGACCACGCCACGGCTGAACGCGCAGCGGCAGTCGCGGCATTGGGCCGCATCGCCCAACCTGACACACTTCCATTGCTGGCAGAGTTATTGGAAACCGATACCAATCATGAGGTACGCGCCCGCGCAGCAGAAGCAATGACGCGCTTTCAATCGCCCGACATTTCCAGATGGTTGGTGGCGGCGGTTACGCGAGAAACAAATTCGGAAGGTTACTACGTGATCGTGGACGCGATCCGCAGCCGCAATGATCCTCAAACGATCTCCGCATTGTTTACGCTTCTCGAACAAGACCCTGACAGCCGGGTGCGGTATCGGAGCGCCAGGGCCCTCGGTAACTTGACCAATTCCGCAGTCGTGCCGGTACTGGCGAAAGCAGCGGCCGAGGACAATGATCCAGGGGTACGGGAGCTGGCAGTTTCGTCCTTACTCAGTCGTCCAAATCTGGAGGACCTCTTGGGCAGGCTGAACGAATTAGAAGTCCAGCAATGGGCGGGGTTCCTGTCAGAGACGCTGGAACAATCCGGTTCCCCGGTTACGCGTCAAGAGGCTGCAACTGCGTTAGGCAGACTGGGAAACCGCCGTGTGGTGCCGGCGCTGCTCAACACGCTGAAGCAGGACAGCGACGAAGCCGTGCGCGGCGAGGCGTGCCGTGCACTCGGAAATATCGCTGGTCCGGAAGTTTTACCCGCCCTGACAATGGCGCTCACCAACGACAGCAGCCGCTTCGTGCGGGGCATTGCGGCGAAGCGGTTGGCGTTAATATCCGACCCCGCGGCGGCGGCGGCGTTGCTCAAAGCGGCGGCTTGTGACAAAGCATTGGAAGTACAGTTCACCGCGTGCTTCGCCTCTGCGTTTGCTTTGGCAGAACTTGGCGAACGTGAAACTGCTTCTGCCCTGGCGACGGTCAACGAAACCAATCAAATGGGGCGACTCGCCGTAGCCTGTGCGCAGGGATTGCTAGGCGACACCAACTGCCTCGCAGTAATCGAGTCGAACCTCGCGTCGCGCGACGGTCGGCGGCGATATGCAGCGGTCTTAGCGTTAATGCGACTCAAATCTCCGAAGGCGAGCGAACTCCTAAATAGTTGTCGTAAAGATCGCGCGCCGGGGATCCGCCTTCTTGCCACGGGTGCACTGGAGGGCAGAGGCGCATTGGCGCTTGCGGAAATGCTGCGGGATTCTGATCCAGAACTGCGCCACGCCGCAGCGCGCGCGCTCGTTTTGTCCGACGAGCCGGCGGTTCTGCCCGCGTTGCACGAAGCGTTCCGGGACAAAGATGCCGAGGTCTGTTCCGCTGCGATTGCCGCCGTGAAGCGCATCGAAGGTATGATGAACAAACCGCTCTGAATCCTTCGCCTCTGATTTGTCCTGGGTTGGCGCGCACGACAGACACGCATTTCCGCCGGGCCGTGGGGTTGTAGAAACAAGGTTTCCCTAATGGGTTCGTGAGAGATGGACGCTCAACTCACAGGCCAGGGCAGACGCATCTAAATAATTTCTGAAAAATGGGTTTGCAAGTGACTGA
>CAZNOE010000404.1:0-5801 GCA_964574525.1 uncultured Bifidobacteriaceae bacterium | reverse complement strand
GAGCGCCGTTGGGCGCTCACATTGCTGGACCAGGTGATCGCGCGGCTCCAGTCCGAGCAGGCAGCGGCGGGACGCGGCGCGGTGTTCGAGCAACTCAAGGAATTCCTTACGTCGCCGGGCCGTGGCACGCCCTATTCCGAACTGGCGGCCCGGCTCGGTCTGAGCGAAGGCGCGGTCAAGGTCGCGATTCACCGGCTGCGGCAGCGGTACCGGGAACTGCTCGAAGAGGAGATTGCTCACACGGTCTCCGCTCCCGAAGAGATTCAGGAAGAACGCAGGCATTTGCTATCCGCGTTGAGTGGTTGATGGCTCGGAGGTGATGTGGACGCGCTTCGTCTCCTGTATTGGAAACAATTCGGTTGTGGGCCCGAAACGGAAGGGGCCGAAGAAACCGAATGGTGCCGCAGGGCTTTGCCTTTTTAAGATTACTCAGCCGGATACGACGCCGTGCGACCGAAGAGGTCCTGGTATGCGTAAACAGTTGCGGCCGTAACGATGGGCAGGGCAATAAACACGCCGACTCCCAGTGCGATCAATCCGGCCAAAAGCACGAGTAACTGAAGCAGCAACAGGCCAAAAAACTGCCACCAGTGTCTGGTCACTACCTTGCGGCTCAATTCCATCGCCGGCCAGAACTCAAGCCGCTTATCCATCACCAATAGCGGGGTAAAGAAAAACCAGGCTACCAGCAGGTAAATTCCGGGAAGAATCAATAACAGCAGCCCAACGCTAAGGAGCAGTTGCGACACGATGCTGGCCAGCATCAATTGAACAAAGCCAATGCTAAAACCCGCAAAGACGTCGCCCAAACTGGATTTTTCCCCGCGTATCAATTTAAGAAACAACCAATCCAGTCCACCCCAAAACACAAAACCGAACACCAAACCCGCGAACCATCCCAGAATGGGGATAAGCTCGATAACGAGCGATATCAACGCGACGATGAAACAGGCGCCGACCGTCAGCCAGAAGTAGCGCTGCACCAATTGCCAGCCCCGGCTGAAGCAACTGCCGATGTCCAGATGGTAATCACGCGCGAGAATTTGAGCGGCCAGCGCCTCGGCGTTCGCCATTTGGGCAGGCGGCGGCGACATCGCCGCTCTGGCCGCCAAGGCAGCGCTAAACTCAGAAAACTCGGACAACGTTTTCCATTCGTCGCTCCCTTCAGCTTGCGCCCTGGTTTGAGTGTTGAGGCGGCCTTCGCCAATCCATTGGCGGATTTGGTCGGCGGCAAGCGGGCCGTATTCCTTTTGGTCAACTCCAATGATTTTATACATACGCATTCAGGCTGTAGCCGACTGACGAGCGGTCGGCGATTGTGAGCGGCACCGCAAACTCGTGCGGGATAATGGCTACTTCCCGCCGGACTTCCTCCGGAGTCGGTGGGTTGTGCAGCCGGCTTTCCAATGGATTCAATCTTGTTTTCATGGCGAATCGCTTTCTTTTTCGGAACGCTCTCATTCAACCGGGCCTGCTCCGTTTCAGCAAGCGGCGTTTTCCGCGAATTGGCCTGATTCGCTTGGCCCAAAAACGGCGAATCCTTGCGCAGTTTCCCTGACTTGGATTTGTTTCGTCGAGTTGCCTGAGCTTTGAAAAGATTTTGCCCGAACTTGAAAACAATTTTTCCGCAACGGCATCCCGCAGTGCCGGGACATCGAAGCTACGCTGACCCGCGCGAACGAGATTCAGGAAGAACGCAGGCATTTGCTGTCCGCCTTGAGTGGTTGAGACTCAGGCGGACAATGCGGATGCACTTCGTCTTTTGAACCTGTAACCTTTCGCGGTGCTTCCTTAAGTAACCGGTGAACCAGACCGGTTCGGAAAAGAAAGCGCATTATGAAAACAATTCGACTTTGTCCCGGCTGCGCCGCCCCGCTGCCGCCCGATGGTCCGGCGGGTTTGTGTCCGCAATGTTTGCTTAAGAGCGACGCGCCGACCCTCAACATCGGCGTAGCGGACGCCCGGCTGGTGGCCCGCCCGATACCTGTGCCAGGCCAGATGTTTGGCGCCTATCGTATCCTGCGCCTGCTTGGCCAGGGCGGCATGGGTGAGGTGTTCGAGGCGGAGCATGGCGAGACCGGTCGCCGCGTCGCGCTCAAGGTCATGAGCCACGCGCTGGCCTCGGAGCAGGACCGCAAACGCTTCCTGCGCGAGGGCCGGCTCGCCGCTTCAGTGAATCATCCCAACGTCGTTTACATCCACGGGAGTGAGGAAATTGACGGCGTGCCGGTCATCACGATGGAACTGGTCCACGGCGGCACGCTCAAAGAGCGTCTCAAGCGCGAGGGCCCGCTCCCCGTGGCCGACGCGGTCGAGACGGCGCTGCATCTCATCGCCGGCCTCGAAGCGGCGAACAGCGCGGGCGTGCTCCATCGCGACATCAAACCCGCCAACTGTTTCGTCACCGCCGACGGCACTGTGAAGGTCGGCGACTTCGGCCTTTCCATTTCGACCCTCGCGCGGGGCGAGTCCCTGCTCACCGCCACCGGTTCCGTCCTTGGCACCCCCGCCTACGCGTCACCCGAACAATTGCGCGGCGAGGAACTGGACGCGCGCTCGGACATCTATTCCGTTGGCGCCACGTTGTATCACTTGCTCACCGGCGCGACGCCATTTGCCGCGACGGATTTTGTGAAACTCATCACGGAGGTGCTGGACAAGCAACCCGCGGCGCCGCACGTCGTGCGCCCGGAAATTCCGGCGGAACTTTCCAAAGTCATCCAACGCTGTCTGGCGAAGGATCGGAAAGCGCGGTTTCAATCTTACGCGGAATTGCGCGACGCGCTGCTGCCCTTCCGCGCGGCGTCGGTTGTGCCAGCCAGTCCAGCCAAGCGAGTTCTCGCTTCGCTGGTGGACGAATTGGTGGCCTACGGTCCATGCCTGCTGTTCCTCGTTTACTGGAGTCTTGACCCACTCGACAAACTCGCGCGCGAACGAACGCTGGCGGCGGCGCTGGTATGGGCGCCGTTCTACCTCTGGTATCTGCTTTACTACGTGGTCGCAGAAGGGCTTTGGGGCGCCGCGCTGGGGAAATCAATTTGCGGGTTGCGAGTGGTCGGCCCGAATCGGCAGGCGCCGGGGTTACCGCGAGCGTTGCTGCGGACAGTGGTCTATCAGATGTGGTACCTCCTGCCTTCCTTCCTGCTCATGGCAATCATGCCTCTGGCCGACATGCGCACGGCCCTCGCGCAACAGCACTTCCTGATCAGCGATTGGCTCTGGCTGCCGCTGTTCTTGTTGCTTTTCGTCACCATGCGCCGCCGCAATGGCTACGCTGCCGTGCACGACTTGTTGAGCCGCACCCGCGTGATCGTGAGGCCCAGGACGCAGGCGAGGCCGAAGTTGGTGGAACTTGCGCCCGCTCCCGCGAACCTGAACTCCGCGTCCGCGCCGCCCGTGATCGCCACCGCGTCAGGCTTGGGGAAGCTTGGTCCGTATGAGATTCGCACTTCACTGTGGCACCGCGGCGCCGAGGAATTGCTGCTCGCCTTCGACCCCGCGTTGCGCCGGCAAGTGTGGATTCATCGGCGTGCGTTGAACGCGGCGCCACTCTCGCCGGCGCGTCGCGACCTGAGCCGCGCCGCGCGGTTGCGCTGGCTGGCCGGCGGTCGGACGGAAGCGCATCTCTGGGACGCCTATGACACGGTGGAGGGACAACCCTTGCTGCACAGCACCGTTACTCCGGCGCCGTGGAGCGCCGTGCGCTTCTGGTTGCTCGACCTCGGCGAGGAACTCGACCTCGCGGTGAAGCATCCGGACACCGCGCCTTCCCTCGCACTGGATCGCGTGTGGATTGCCAACTCCGGTCACGCCGTGTTGCTCGATTTCCCTTGTCTCGGATTGCCTGCGGACGCTGTGGCACAACCGGCTTCGACACTCGGCGGCGTTCCCGCGATGCAACAATTCCTCGACCGGGTCGCGCAAGCGGCCTTGGGCGAACGGCCTGGTACCACCTTCAAGGCGACACCCGCGCCGCTTCACGCGCGGAGTTTCCTCGCGAGCCTGGCGAAAGGCGCGTTTGAGAAATCCGAATTCATTATCGGGAACCTCCACTCCCTCGTTGCCAAGCCGGCCCAAGTCACTCGCGCCTGGCGCGCAGCGTCCCTCACGTTGGCACCGGCGATGATGCTGGGTTTGGGCATTCTGATCGCCGGGATGGTGAGCTTCGAGCGCATCCGCTCGGAACGCGCGTGGAACGCCGCTTATCCGGACAAACCCTCCCTCCGCACCGTGGCGGAGCTTTACCAGTCCGCGCTTGACGGGCTGTCGGAGACCAACACGTTTGCTCGCGACGCAGAACTGACCCGCGCTTTCCTCGTGCATCACTTCGGTGACATCATCACGAACGACGCGGCGTGGACGCGCTCCGGGTTGCGCGGCGAGATTTCCGAGACAACGCGTTCCCTGCTGAAACAGGCCGTCACCGCCCACTTGCCGCCGAAACCCGCCGGTCTCGAAGAAGCCGCGCGCGTCTTGCCGGAGCGGATCGAACAGGCGGAGCGGGAAACTCGCCTTGTGCCCATCTGGATTTTGCTCGGCAGCGGAATCGTAGTCGGCCTGCTCTTCGCCTTCTTTGAGTTCGTCGGCACGGTGGTGTTTCGTCAGAGCTTGCTGCTGCGGCTCTTTGGCCTCGCGTTGGCGGATCGCACCGGACAACCGGCCACGCGTCTGCGTCTGTGTTGGCGCTGGCTGCTCACATGGGGCCTCATTGGCACGGCAGGTTTCTTGGCCGCCGGCAGTGTGGCCCTTGTCGTGGCTGCCGATTTTTCGCCGGCAGGAGAGAGGGAAAACATCCTCGCGTTCGCAACCCCACTGGCATGGATACTTGGATTGACATTCACCAGCCTGGTGCTGGCCGCCACGATTTACGCCGTGACGCATCCGAGCCGCAGCTTGCAGGACCGCCTGGCGGGCACATGGCTGGTTCCCAGATGACCGGCAATATCGAACCTTGCGCGACGCTCGGCGGTCACGGACTCACTTCGCTCCGCGCGACCCAGTCCGGCCGCAGTATCAATGCCTTCTGCGCTGCCGTCCATTCGTCGAGGCGCCGGCGCCACTCCGTCACTTGCTGAGGACATTGTCCCGCGACGTTGCGGGTCTCCTGCGGGTCCGTCTCCAGGTCGAACAGCTTCACGCGTGACGAGCCGACTTCAACGATCAGCTTCCATCGTCCGTCGCGGATGCCGGCCAGCGGCAGCGAATAGTCGGTGAAGAACAGGGCGGCTTGCTGGCGCGGTTCGAGCAACGATGCGCCCTGATAATCCGCCGGCGCCTTCAGCCCGAGCAGATCAAGCAACGTCGGCACGACGTCAATGAGGCTGGCCGTCCGCTGCACCCGCGTCGCTTCGTGCCACGCGCCGGGCAGCGCGACGAGCAGTGGCACACGGATGTTCTCCTCGTAAAGGAACAGTGTGTGCCCGTAGTTCCCCTCGTGTTGGCCGAAGGCTTCGCCGTGGTCGCCGTAGATCACGAAGAGCGTGTTGGTATCCAACCCGCGCGCCCTCAACCCGTCGAGGAATTTCCCGAGCGCGGCATCGCCGAAGTGCAGCGCGTTGAGATATTGCCCGGCGTCGTCTGATTCGCGGAACGGTCCTCGCTCCGGTGTCGCATACGGGTGATGGCCGGCGATGGGCAGGTAGTGCAGAAAGAACCGCTGGCCGCGCGGCAGCGCATCAAGCCACGCCAGCATTCGTTCGACCGTCGCCGGCTCGTCCACGCCGAAGCTTGAGTTGAAGTTGCCGCCGATGGCGCCCGCGTCCTCCAGCGTCTCGAAGCCGCGCCGTTGGATCACCGCGTTC